>NZ_JBPGXM010000017.1:0-44406 GCF_056755495.1 Leifsonia sp. KNZ12-8B | reverse complement strand
GGCTGCGGCAGCGCGAGAGCACGCTGATCGTCGCGGGAGACTGGCCCCAGGTGGAGGCGTCGCTCACCGTCGCCCGCAGCGGCTGGGACGGCCTCGGCACCGGCACCGGCTACCTCTCGTCGCGGCGGGTGACCGTGGAGGCGGCACCGCGCGGCGGCTCCGGCCCGCGCCGGCGCGCCGAGCTGTGGCTGCCGGCGATGGACGAGAGCTTCCGGGTCTCCGGGCCCACCCGGCTGGAGGCGGTGAGCTAGGTGGGGCCCGCGACCTCCACCGCGGCGGGACCGGGCGCCCCCGCCGTCACCCGCGCGATCGTGCTCTGGTGCCCGGACTGGCCGGTGCTCGCCGCCCGCCAGACGCTCGACCTGCCGGAGGACGCCCCGCTCGCCCTGGTCGACAAGGGCATGGTCTACGCCTGCTCGGCCTCGGCGCGCGCCGACGGCGTCACGCGCGGCCTCCGGCTGCGCGAGGCGCAGGCGCGCTGTCCGCAGCTGGTGACGGCGCCGTACGACCCGGTGCTCGACGCCCGCGCCTTCGAGCCGGTGCTGGAGGCGGTCGAGCAGATCACGCCGGGCGTGCAGCCGGTGCGTCCAGGCACCTGCGTGCTGCGCGCCCGCGGACCGGCCAGGTACTACGGCGGCGAGGAGGCCGCGGCGGCCGAGCTGCTGCGCTGCCTGGAGGCGCTCGGGCACCCCGACGCGCGGATCGGCATCGCCGACGGCCCGTACGCCGCCGAGCAGGCCGCGCGCTCGACGGGTGCGGCGCGGGTGCGGATCATCCCGCCCGGCGGCACCCCCGCCTTCCTCGCGCCGCTGCCGATCGCTCAGCTCGGCCTGACCGACCTCACTCCCCTGCTGCGCCGGCTCGGCCTGCACACCCTCGGCGACCTGGCCGCGCTCGCCCGCACCGACGTGCGCGAGCGCTTCGGCGAGCGCGGCGAGCACGCGCACGACCTGGCGAGCGGCCGGGACGGCGCCGCGGTGGTGCCGCGGACGCCGCCGGAGCAGCTGGAGCGCGAGATCGCGTTCGAGCCTCCGCTCGACCGGGTGGATCAGGTGACGTTCGCCGTGCGGGCGACGGCCGAGCAGTTCGTGGCCGGGCTGACGAAGGCGGGCCTGGTGTGCACGTCGCTGCAGGTGGAGGTGACCGACGACGACGGGAGGACGAGCGAGCGCACGTGGCTGCATCCACGGCTGTTCTCGGCGGCGGACGTGGTGGACCGGGTGCGCTGGCAGCTGCAGGGCGCCGGCGCGCTCGACCCCGGCCTCGCCTCCCCCATCGCCCGGGTGCTGCTGGCCCCGGAGGCGGTGGACGACATCGGCCACCACGAGGACGGGCTGTGGGGTGGAGGCGCTGACGAGCGCATCCATCACGGCCTCACCCGGGTGCAGAGCATGCTGGGCCATGACGCGGTGCTGACGGCGGCGATCGGCGGGGGCAGGGCGCCGGCGGAGCGGCAGGTGCTGGTGCCGTGGGGCGACCGGCCGGTGGGGGTGGCGCGGTCGGACCGGCCGTGGCCGGGGTCGCTGCCGGCGCCGGCGCCGTCGACGGTGTTCGAGGTGCCGCGGCCGGTCGCGGTGCTGACGGCGGACGGCGAGCCGGTGCAGGTGACCGGGCGCGGGGAGGTGACGGCGCCGATCGCGCTGTTCTCGCCGACCGGCGCCGAGCGCGACGCGCGTCCGGTCGACTCCTGGGCGGGGCCGTGGCCGGTGCGGGAGCGGTGGTGGGATGCGGCGCTGTCGAGCGCGGTGAACCGGTTCCAGCTGGTGGATGCCGCGGGCACCGCCTGGCTGCTGGTGCTGACCGGCTCGGCGTGGTTCGCGGAGGCCCGGTATGACTAGCCGCGTCCCCGCTCCATCCCGTTGGCGCGACACGCCGTCCGCCGGCATGCCCGCACGGCGTGTCGTGCCAACTCGTTCAGGTCGGAGGAGGCGGTAGCGATGGGGTGGAACAACCCGCCGATCCCGTGGGCCGAGTTCGAGCGGCGGCTGTCGGGGCGCAGCACGCCCGCGCCGGAGGACGAGCGGCCCTCCTCGCGCAAGCGCCAGAAGTACGTCGCCCGGCCGCTGGAGCCCGTCGAGCCCGAGGGGGCGCACGTCCCGTACGCCGAGCTGCACGCCCACAGCACGTTCAGCTTCCTCGACGGCGCGAGCTCGCCGGAGGAGCTGATGGAGGAGGCGACCCGGCTGGGGCTCAGCGGCCTGGCGCTCACCGACCACGACGGCCTGTACGGCGTCGTGCGGCTGGCCGAGGCGGCGGAGGCGTACGACCGGGTGAAGACGGTGTTCGGCGCCGAGCTGTCGCTGTCGCTGAGCCGGCCGCAGAACGGCGAGGCCGACCCGGAGGGCTCGCACCTCGTCGTCCTCGCCCGCCGGCAGGAGGGCTACCACCGGCTGGCCGCCGCGCTCACCGAGGGCCAGCTGGCGGGTGAGGAGAAGGGGCGGCCGGTGTACGACCTCCCCACCCTGGCCGAGCAGGCGGGCGGCGAGTGGATGGTGCTGACCGGCTGCAGGAAGGGCGACGTCCGGCTCGCGCTGGCCAGGGAGGGCGAGCGTGCGGCCGAGCGGGAGGTGGCCCGGCTGGTGGAGCTGTTCGGCCGGGACAGCGTGCTGGTCGAGCTGATCGACCAGGGCGGCCCGCGCGACAGCACCGACAACGACGTGCTGGCGCGGATCGCCGGGCGGCTTGGCCTGCCGGTGGTGGCGACCAACAACGTCCACTACGCCTCGCCCGCGCAGTTCCCGCTCGCGACCGCGGTGTCGGCGGTGCGCGCGCGCCGCAGCCTCGACGAGATGGACGGCTGGCTGCCGGCCGCCGGCGCCGCGCATCTGCGCAGCGGCCGCGAGATGGCCGCGCGTTTCGCACGCTTCCCGGGCGCGGTCGAGCGGACGGTCGAGATCGCCGACGACCTCTCCTTCCGCCTCCGCAGCGCCCGCCCGAAGCTGCCGAAGCAGGAGGTGCCGGAGGGGCACACCCCGATGAGCTGGCTGCGCGAGCTGACCTGGCGCGGCGCCGCAGAGCGCTACCCCGACCTCGACCGCGACCCGGCCAAGCGGGAGCGCATCGAGCGCGAGCTCGACGTGATCGAGGCGAAGGACTTCCCCGGCTACTTCCTCATCGTGCACGACATCGTGCGGTTCGCCCGCAGCCGCGGCATCCTCTGCCAGGGGCGCGGCTCGGCGGCGAACTCGGCGGTGGTGTACCTGCTCGGGATCACCGCGGTCGACTCCATCAAGTACGACCTGCCGTTCGAGCGGTTCCTGTCGAGCATGCGCGAGGAGGAGCCGGACATCGACGTCGACTTCGACTCGGACCGGCGCGAGGAGGTCATCCAGTACGTCTACGCCAAGTACGGCCGGCACAACGCGGCCCAGGTCGCGAACGTCATCAGCTACCGGCCCAAGAACGCGGTGCGCGACATGGCGAAGGCGCTCGGCTACTCCACCGGCCAGCAGGATGCGTGGAGCAAGCAGATCGACTCCTGGGGCTCGGTGCCGACCACCGACCACGACATCCCGGACCAGGTGGTCGAGCTCGCCCAGCAGGTGCTGAAGTTCCCGCGGCACCTCGGCATCCACTCCGGCGGCATGGTGCTCACCGACCGGCCGGTGGGCGAGGTGTGCCCGATCGAGCACGCCCGCATGGAGGGCCGCACGGTGCTGCAGTGGGACAAGGACGACTGCGCGTGGATGGGCCTGGTCAAGTTCGACCTGCTCGGCCTCGGGATGCTCAGCGCCCTCGACTACTCGATGCGCACCATCGCGGCCGCGCTCGGCGAGGAGTGGACGCTCGACACCATCCCGAAGGAGGAGCAGGGCGTCTACGACATGCTCTGCCGCGCCGACTCCATCGGCGTGTTCCAGGTGGAGAGCCGGGCGCAGATCGGCACGCTGCCGCGCCTGCAGCCGCGCAGCTTCTACGACCTCGTGATCGAGATCGCGCTGATCCGGCCGGGGCCCATCCAGGGCGGGGCGGTGCACCCGTACATCCGGCGCAAGCTCGGCAAGGAGCCGGTGACGTACCTCCACCCGTCGCTCGTGCCGGTGCTGGAGCGCACGATGGGCGTCCCGCTGTTCCAGGAGCAGCTCATGCAGATGGCGGTCGCGGTCGGCGACTGCACCGCCGAGGACGCCGACCTGCTGCGCCGCGCGATGGGCTCCAAGCGCGGGGTCGAGAAGATCGACGCGCTCAAGGCGAAGCTGTACGACGGGATGGCGCACAACGGCATCACCGGCGAGGACGCCGACGCGATCTACTCCAAGATCGAGGCGTTCGCGAACTTCGGCTTCGCCGAGAGCCACGCGATCAGCTTCGCGCTGCTCGTCTACGTCAGCTCGTGGGTGAAGCTGCACTACCCAGGAGCGTTCCTCGCCGGGCTGCTGCGGGCGCAGCCGATGGGCTTCTACTCGCCGCGCACGCTGACCGCCGACGCGCGGCGGCACGGCGTCGTGGTGGAGCGGCCCGACATCCAGCGCTCCGGGGTGTTCCCGCTGTTGGAGCCGACGGTGGCGGGGCGGGAGGCGCCCACCGGCACCGACCCGTGCCTGGAGCGCGACCAGCCTCCCGTCGCCCCGTTCGACCCGTCGGTGCCGCTCGACTTCGCCGCCCACCGCCGCGACGCCGGGCACGCGGTCCGGCTCGGGCTCGCCGGGGTCACCTCCATCGGCGAGCGGCTCGCCGAGCGCATCGTCGCCGAGCGGGAGGCGAACGGCGCGTACGCGAGCCTCGCCGACCTCAACCGCCGGGTCGGCCTGACCGTCGCACAGCTGGAGGCGCTCGCCGCGGCCGGCGCGTTCGAGGGCTTCGGCCTCACCACCCGGCAGGCCATCTGGGAGGCCGGCAACGCCGCCCAGGAGCGCGCCGAGTACCTGCCGAACACGGTCGTGACGGTCCAGCCGCCGCTGCTGCCCATGCTCTCCCCCGCCGAGCAGCTCGCCAGCGACCTCTGGTCGACCGGCATCTCGACCGACGACCACCCCATCCGCTACCTGCGCCCCGCCCTCGCCGCACGCGGGGTGCAGCCGGCCGACGCGCTCGCCGCCGGGGAGTCGGGGCGCCGGATCGAGATCGGCGGCCTGGTCACGCACCGGCAGCGGCCGGCGACAGCGGCGGGCGTCACCTTCCTCAACATCGAGGACGAGACCGGGATGGTGAACGTCGTCTGCCCGGTCGGCGTGTGGAACCGCTACCGCCGGGTCGCCAGGACGGCGCCCGCGATGATCGTGCGCGGCATCCTGGAGCGCAGCGAGGAGGGCGTGGTCAATATCGTCGCCGACCGCCTGGAGAGCCTGGAGACCGGCGTGCGCACCACCTCCCGCGACTTCCGCTGACCCCGCTGCCCGCCGAGGGGCGTCGTTGTGCCGCTATTCCGGTGGATTTACGACACAACGACGCCCCTCGCGGTCAGTCGTCCTCGAAGCGGAGGTGCCGCACGCTCCGGCCGCGGCGGCGCACCAGGCGCAGCGCCTCCACCCCGATGCGGATGTGTCGCTCCTGGAACTGCGTCGTCACGCCGCGGTCGCTCTCGGCCGTCTTCACGCCCTCCGGGACCATCGGCTGATCGGACACCAGCAGCAGCGCCCCGCTCGGGATGTGGTTGGCGAAGCCGGCCGCGAAGATCGTCGCCGTCTCCATGTCCACCGCCATGCACCGCGTACGCCGCAGGTACGTCTTGAACGTGTCGTCGTGCTCCCACACCCGCCGGTTGGTCGTGAAGACCGTCCCCGTCCAGTAGTCGTGCTGGGCATCGCGGATGGAGGTGGACACCGCCCGCTGCAGCTGGAACGCCGGCAGCGCGGGGACCTCGGGCGGCAGGTAGTCGTTGGAGGTGCCCTCGCCCCTGATGGCCGCGATCGGCAGCACGAGGTCGCCCAGCTGGTTCTTGCGCTTGACCCCGCCGCACTTGCCGAGGAACAGCACCGCCTTCGGCGACACCGCGCTCAGGAGGTCCATCACCGTCGCCGCGTTCGGGCTCCCCATCCCGAAGTTGATCATCGTGATGCCGTCGGCGGTCGCGTTGGGCATCGCCTTCTCGCGGCCGCGCACCTCGGTGCCGTACCACTCGGCGAAGCGCTCGACGTAGTCGACGAAGTTCGTGAGCAGGACGTGCTCGCCGAAGCCCTCCAGCGGCGTCCCCGTGTACCGCGGCAGCCAGTCGCGGACGATCTCCTGCTTCTCCTTCACCCGGCCTCCCGCCTCACCGCCGACACCATGACCGGCACCACCGGCCTACACCACGCCCGTCGTGCCCAGCAGCGCGCCGATCGCGAAGGTCGCCGCGAGCGCCAGCGCACCGCCGATCACCAGCCGCAGCACCGACCGCGCCCGGGCGCTGCCGCCGATCCAGGCGGCCACGTACCCGGTGACCGCGAGGGCCGCGAGCACGATCACGAACGTCAGCGGGATGCGGAGCTCGGCCGGCAGCAGGATGGTCAGCAGCGGGAGGATGCCGCCGATCGTGAACGCGACCGCCGACGCCAGCGCGGCGTGCCACGGGCTCACCACGTCGTCCTGGTCGATGCCGAGCTCCACGGAGAGGTGGGCCGCCAGCGCGTCGTGCTCGGTCAGCTCGATGGCGACCTGCCGGGCGGTCTCTGGCCGCAGGCCCCTGGCCTCGTAGAGCCCGGTCAGCTCCTCCAGCTCCTCCTCGGGCATGGTTGCGAGCTCGCGGCGCTCCTTGGCGATGAGGGCGTGCTCGCTGTCGCGCTGACTGCTCACCGACACGTACTCGCCCAGCGCCATCGAGATCGCGCCGCCGACGAGCGCGGCGATGCCCGCGGTCAGGATGGCCGGCACCTCCGGCGTCGCCCCCGCGACACCGACGACCACGGCCGCCACCGAGACGATCCCGTCGTTCGCGCCGAGCACGCCCGCGCGCAGCCAGTTCAGCCGCTGGGCCAGCCCTTCGCGATGCGGCTCGCCGGGGTGCGCCCCGACCCCGATCTCGTCTGCCATGACCTCAGCCTAGGCGGGTCAGCCCCGGCCCAGGCGCTTGCGCAGGAACTCGATGCGCGCCTGCAGCTGCGTCACGCTGGCCTGCGCCACCGCCGGGCCGCCGCACACCCGCCGCAGCTCGGCGTGGATGAGGCCGTGCGGCTCCCCCGAGTTCTTCGAGTAGAGCCCGACCAGGCTGTTGAGCAGCTGACGCTGCTCCTTCAGCGAGCGGTGCAGCGGCGCGGGCGGGTGCCCCTCCGCGGCGGCGGGCCGCGACGAGTGGCGGCGGGCCTGCCGCTGCTGCCGCTGCATGAGCAGCTCGTGCACCTGCTCCGGCTCCAGGATGCCCGGGAGGCCGATGAAGTCCTGCTCCTCGTCCGTGCCGGGCACGGCGAAGGTGCCGAACTCCTTGCCGTCGTACAGGACCCGGTCGAAGTTCGCCTCCGAGCCCAGCGCCTCGTACGCGAACAGCTCGGTCAGCGACTCGGACGCGCGATCCTCGCGATTCGCCTCCGCCATCATCGCGTCCTCGGGGTTCCACAGGTCGCCCTCGGCGTTCTCGTCGGTCGGCCGGTCCAGCGCGTGGTCGCGCTCCAGCTCGAGCGCGTTGGCGAGCGCCATCAGCGTCGGCACGTTCGGCAGGAACACCGACGCCGTCTCGCCGCGGCGCCGGGCGCGCACGAAGCGGCCGATCGCCTGCGCGAAGAACAGCGGCGTGGAGGCGCTGGTCGCGTACACGCCGACGGCGAGCCGCGGCACGTCCACACCCTCCGACACCATGCGCACGGCGACCATCCAGCGCGAAGAGCCCTTCGAGAACTCCTCGATCCGGTCGCTCGCCTCCTTCTCGTCCGAGAGCACGACAGTGACCGGTTCGCCCGAGATCTGCTGCAGCAGGTCCGCGTACGCGCGAGCCGCGTAGTGGTCGGTCGCGATGACCAGCCCGCCGGCGTCCGGGATGGCGTTGCGCACCTCGGTCAGGCGGCGGTCGGCCGCGCTCAGCACCGCCGGGATCCACTCGCCGCGCGGGTCGAGCGCCGTGCGCCACGCCTGCGCGGTGATGTCCTTCGTGTTGCCCTCGCCGAGCCGCGCCTCCATCTCGTCGCCGGTCTTGGTGCGCCAGCGCATGTGCCCCGCGTAGACCATGAAGATGACGGGACGCACGACGCCATCCTCGAGCGCGCGGCCGTAGCCGTAGTTGTAGTCGGTGAGCGAGGTGCGGATGCCCTGCCGGTCGGGCAGGTAGGTGACGAACGGGATCGGCGCGGTGTCGGAGCGGAACGGCGTACCCGTGAGCGACAGCCGCCGCTCGGCCCGCTCGAACGCCTCCCGGATGCCGTCGCCCCAGCTGAGCGCGTCGCCGCCGTGGTGCACCTCGTCGAGGATGACGAGCGTCTTCGCGCCCTCGGTGATGTCCTTGTGCAGGCTCGGCCGCATCGCGACCTGCGCGTAGGTGACCGCGACGCCCTTGTAGTGCCGGGCGTAGCGGCCGTCGGCGTTCTTGAACTCGGGGTCGATGTGGAGGCCCACCCGCGATGCCGCCTCCGCCCACTGCCGCTTGAGGTGCTCGGTCGGCGCGACCACCGTCACCCGCTCGACCGTGCGGCGGTTGATCAGCTCGGTCGCGAGCCGGAGTGCGAAGGTCGTCTTACCGGCGCCCGGCGTCGCCGCGGCGAGGAAGTCCTTGGGCTCGGTGCGGAAGTACTCGTCGAGCGCCTCCGCCTGCCACGCCCGCAGCTTGCCGGCGGTGCCCCACGCGGCGCGCTCGGGGAACGACGGGGAGAGGTGCTCGGCGGCGAAGCTTCCGGCGTGCGCGCCGGGACCGGTGCCCTCGTCGGGCTCGCTCGCGTCGGCCGGCTCGGGCAGTGCTGTCGTCTCCACTTGACCCGAGTTTACCGTGCCCCCACCGACATCCCACCGACACCCCACCGACACCCCGCCGAGTCGTGACCTGGTGTCACTCCTCGGCGCCGCAACCCGCAACGACTCACCACTCGACGGGCGGCGTGGTGACGGAGGCAGAATGGAGGCATGGTCGAAGCGCAGCATCCGTGGTCCCGCTACGTCGCCCTCGGCGACTCGTTCACGGAGGGCATCGGCGACCCCGAGCCGCGCAGCCCGGGCGGCCACCGCGGCTGGGCCGACCGCGTGGCCGAGGTGCTCTCGCAGCAGACCGAGGACTTCGCCTACGCCAACCTCGCGGTGCGCGGCAAGCTGATCAAGCAGATCCTCGACGAGCAGGTGGAGCCGGCGATCGCCCTCCGTCCGGACCTCATCACCATCTCGGCGGGCGGCAACGACGTCATCCGCCCCGGCACCGACCCGGACCAGATCGCCGTACTGTTCGACGAGGCCGTGCGCCGGCTGAGCGTCGATGGCGCGACCATCGTCGTGTTCACCGGCGTCGACGTGGGCTTCTCCCCCGTCTTCCGGGGCATCCGCGGCAAGGTCGCGATCTACAACGAGAACGTGCGGGCCATCGCCGCGCGCTACGACTGCATCGTCGCGGACCAGTGGGCGCTGACCGAGATCCAGGACCAGCGGATGTGGGCGCCCGACCGCCTCCACCTCGCCCCGCTCGGCCACCACACGGTCGCCAGGATGGTGCTCGCGGCGCTCAACGTCGACAACGACCTGCAGCCGCGGGAGCCGGAGCCGCTGCCGCCGCGCACCTGGCGCCAGGCCCGCTCCGAGGACCTGTCGTGGGCGCGCGAGTACCTCGTGCCGTGGGTGCTGCGCCGCATCCGGCACCAGTCCTCCGGCGACCACGTCACGGCGAAGCGGCCGGAGGCCGGTCCGTTCCTGATCAGCGGCGACTGAGCGGCGACGCGCCGCTCGGCGTCAGGGCGGCTACGCCCCCAGCCCGCCCGGGTGCGCCAGCCGCCAGCCGAGGCCAGGGTCCGGAAGGTCCTGCGCCAGCGCGAGCGGCACCGTCTGCGTCTTCCCGTCGAGAGTGAAGGACACCGAGCCGACCTCGTCGCCGGCGAAGCCCGACTGCAGCTGCTGCGTCTCCACCTTCACCGTCACGGGCGTGTCCGACCACACGACGAACGACGCCGCCTTGGTCGCGACGAGCCCGGAGCCCGCGCCCCACGCCGTCGCGTACGAGCCGAACTTCTGGCCCTTCGCCGCCACGGTCACCTCGTGGAAGCCGGCCTTCACGCTGGTCAGCAGCGCTTGCGTGCCCGCCCACAGGTCGTCGTGGGTCGGGGCGCCGAGCACAACTCCGAGCACCCGGACCTTCGCCTTCCCGACCCCGACCTCGGCCGAGAACAGGAGGCAGTTGCCGGCCTCGTCGGTGTTGCCGGTCTTGATCCCGTCGATGCCCTCTACGCCGAGCAGCACGTTGGTGTTGTCCTGCGCCCCCGCGCCCGGCAGTGTCGCCGTCTTCTGCGAGACGATCGACGACAGCGCCGGGGAGGCGAGCACCAGCTTCCCGAGGCCGATGAGGTCCTTCGTGGTGCTCACGTTGCCAGGGTCGAGGCCGTCGGGCGTCGTGATCCTGGTCCCGCTGAAGCCTTTGTCGTCGAGCCACGCGTTGGCGGCCTTCACGAACGCCGAGGTCGACCCGAACGCCCAGTTCGCGAGCGAGATGGCGTAGTTGTTCGCCGACGGGAGGAGCATCGCCGTGAGCGCCTCCTTCTCGGTCATCGACGTCCCGGCCTCGACCGGGGCCCACGAGCCGCCCGCCGCGACCACCTGGTTCCAGATGTCGACGTCCTCCTGGGTGAAGGAGATGCTGGGGCCCTGCTCGCCGCCGCTCAGCGGCTTCTTGTCGAGCACGACGAGCGCCGTGATCGTCTTCGTGATGCTCGCGATCGGCACGCTCGCGTCGCTGCCGTGGTACTGCGTTGCGCCCTCGTAGTCGGGCGCGGTGATCGCCGCCGAACCGTAGCCGGGCCAGGCGAGCTGCGCGGCTGGCTGCGTGATGGTCCCGGCCGTGGCGTTCGAGTCCAGCGCGGCGGCCGTCGCCGGCAGCGGCGCGACCATGGCGCCGAAGACGTACAACAGGAACGCGAGCACGACCCCGGCCGAGCCGAAGACGACGATCCTCCGCCGGCGGTACACCGCGCGGCGCCGCGCCCGCTCCGCCGCCGCCTGCGCATCGGCCCGTGTCATGGTCGGACGGCGTGGATCGGTGACGGGAGGCAGTTGGGGCACGCAGGGATTCTAATCGGGGGTCCGTATGCGGGCCCTGAGAACGCGCCAGGCGGACGCCCGGCGGCCGGCGTCGTCACACCCGCAGCGCCCACAGCGCGACCGCGCTCGCCGAGGCGACGTTGAGCGAGTCGACCCCGTGCAGCATCGGGATGGTCACCACCGTGTCCGCGGCGGCGAGGGCGTGCCTGCTGAGCCCGTCCCCCTCCGACCCGAGCACCATCGCGACCCGCTCGGGAGGCGCGGCCGCGTACGCGTCGAGGCTCACCGCGTCGTCGGCGAGGGCCAGCGCGGCGATGTCGAACCCGGCCTCGTGGAGGAGCGGAGCCGCCTCCCCCCACTCCGGCAGCCGCGTCCACGGCACCTGCAGCACCGTGCCCATCGAGACCCGGACGCTGCGGCGGTACAGCGGATCGGCGCAGCGCGGCGTCACGAGCACGGCGTCGGCACCGAGCCCGGCGACGCTGCGGAAGATCGCCCCGACATTCGTGTGATCGACGATGTCCTCCAGCACCACGACGCGCCGCGCGTCCCGCAGCAGCTCCCGCGGGTCGGGCAGCGCGGGCCGGTGCATGGCCGCGAGGGCGCCGCGGTGGAGGTGGTAGCCCGTCAGGCGCTCCAGCACCTCCGCGTCGCCGACGAACACGGGCACGTCCGGGTACGGCGCGAGCAGCGGCTCCACGTCGGGGAGCCATTGCTCCTGCAGCAGCACCGAGCGCGGCCGGTGCCCCGCGGCGAGTGCCCGGGTGATGACCTTGGTCGATTCGGCGATGTACAGGCCGCCCTCCGGTTCGGTCACGCGGCGCAGCGCGACGTCGGTGAGCCGGGAGTAGTCGGCGAGGCCGTCGGCGGAGAGGTCGTCGATGCGGTGGAGGTGCATCGCTCCAGACTGCCAGGCGCCCGAAACAATTCGGAAAACCGGAGCGTTTAGACTCATGCCTGTCACCCCTGGAGGTCACCCGTGAACACCCTGACGACGTCGCTCCCGCCCGAGCTGGCACGCGACCTCGATCGGGCCGCCGATCTCCTGGCCGGCCGCACGTTCGCGGTGCTGACCGGCGCCGGGGTCTCCACCGACTCCGGCATCCCCGACTACCGCGGCGAGGGCGCCCCGAAGCGCACGCCGATGACGTTCCAGCAGTTCCTGGCCGACGACACCTACCGCAAGCGGTACTGGGCGGGCAGCCACCTCGGCTACCGCCGGTTCGCCGCTGCCCGGCCGAACGACGGCCACCGCGCCCTCGCGACGCTGGAGGCCGCCGGCGCGACCAACGGCGTCGTCACGCAGAACGTCGACGGCCTCCACAAGCAGGCGGGCTCGCGCCGCGTGGTCGACCTGCACGGCGCCATGGACCGGGTGCTGTGTCTCGTCTGCGGCCAGATCTTCGCCCGCGAGGCCATCACCGCCCGCATCGACGCCGCCAACCCCTGGCTCGACACCGAGGGCGCGATCGAGATCGCACCGGACGGCGACGCGATCGTGCACGACGTCGACGCCTTCGTCGTCCCCGATTGCACGGTCTGCGGCGGCCACCTCAAGCCCGACGTCGTGTTCTTCGGCGAGTTCATCCCGCCGGAGAAGTACCGGGAGGCGAGCGCGCTCGTCCGCTCGGCCGACGCGCTGCTCATCGCCGGCTCCTCCCTCGTCGTGAACTCCGGCATCCGGCTGCTGGAGGAGGCGCGGCGCCGCCGGCTCCCCATCGTCATCGTCAACCGGGGCGAGACGAAGGGCGACGGCCGTGCGACCGTTAAGCTGAACGGTGGGACGACGGAGACGCTCGTCGAGCTCTCCCGCCGGCTCGCCTGACCGGACGGCCGCCTCTGCGCTGCCGCCCGAGCTCGCCGCGCGTCCTGCGACCGAAAGGATGCGCGTGACCCTCATCTCCCTCGTCCGCCACGGCCAGACCGACTGGAACCTCGCCAAGCGCATCCAGGGCTCCAGCGACATCCCGCTCAACGGGACGGGCCGCGCACAGGCCGAGGCGACGGGCCGCGCGCTCGCCGGAGGCTCCTTCGACGCGATCTACGCCAGCCCGCTGAGCCGCGCCCTCGACACCGCGCGCATCATCGCCGGCCATCTCGGACTGGGCGAGCCGCACCCGCTGCCGGCGGTCGCCGAGCGCCGCTACGGCGACGCCGAGGGCCTCACCGGCGCCGAGATCCTCGCCCGCTGGCCCGAGGGCACGCCCGTGCCCGGCCGCGAGTCGCGGGACCAGGTCGTCGAGCGCGCGCTCCCCGCCCTGCTGGAGCTCGGCGCCGAGCATGACGGCGAGCACGTCATCGTGGTCAGCCACGGCGGCGTGATCGGCTCGCTCGTGCGGCACGTGACGGAGCACGCCCTCCCCGGCCCTGGCGAGGTCATCCCGAACGGATCGGTCCACCGGTTCGTCTACGACGACGGCCGGCTCACCCTCGACCGGTTCAACCTCGGCCCGGAGGACCGCGACCTGCTCACCGCGTCGGTGATGTAGACCGCACTACTTCCTGTGGCTCTCCGCGCGTCCGACCGTCGCCGTGAGCACGGTCCGCAGGTGCTCGGCCGACGCCGCCCACGAGTAGCGGGCCGCCTGCTGGCGGGAGGCCGCAGAGCGCGCGGCCCACACCCCGTCCTCCTCGAGGTGGCGCACCCGGGCGGCCACCTCCTCCGGCGACTCCGGGTCGAAGTACAGCGCCGCGTCGCCGCCGATCTCGCGGAAGATCGGGATGTCGCTGACGACCGCCGGCGTGCCGAGCGTCATCGCCTCCAGCACCGGGATGCCGAAGCCCTCGTCGCGGGAGGCCGTCACCAGCGCGGTGGCCGCCGCCAGCGTCTCCGCGTACTCCTCGTCGCTCGCGCCGCCGTGGAACACCAGCCGCGCCGCGGGCGCGAGCCCCTGCAGCCGCTCGCGCTCGGTGTCGGAGACCCGGCTCATCAGGTGCAGCTCGTACTCCGGCAGCAGGGCCGCTGCGCGCACGAGCGTGTCGACGTTCTTGTACGGCATGAACGAGCCCATGTAGACCAGCGACTTCGTCTCCGCCGCCGTGCGCGACGCACGCTCCTCGGGGATGGGCGGCATGTCGGCCGCGTTCGGCACGACGTAGACCGGGCGCCTGGTCAGCCGGTGGTCGGCGATCAGCTTCTTGGTCGTCTGCGAGACCGTCACGACCGCGTCGGCGCGGTTCAGGAGCAGCCGCTGCGGCCACCACGCCAGGTGGTACAGCCGCCACAGCCCGCGCACGAACGCCGGCAGGTCCCGCGGCGGCGTCGGGTGGCTGTAGTAGATCAGGTCGTGCACGGTCAGCACGAGCCGGTAGCGCCTCCCGAAGCCGCCCATCGTCTGCATCGGCGTGAAGACGACGTCCGGGTCCAGCCGGTTGACGTGCCGGGCCACCCACGGCTCGCCGACCGCGGTGGGCGACGGGATCAGCTCCCAGGGCAGGTCGGGCAGCAGCTCCAGCTGGCGGTGGTCGCTGATGAGCATGGTCACCGCGTGCCGCTTCGCGAGCTCGGTGACGAGGCCGGCGGTGTATCGGCTGATGCCGTCGTGCCGGCCGATCCGGGTGTACCGGCAGTCGAACAGGATCTTCACGACGCCGGCCCCTCTCCTGCCAGTCCCTCTCCCGCCAGCCCTTCCGCCGCGAGGAACGCCTCGATCGCGCGCGCGGCCTCCACCGGCTTCTCGTAGTGGATGAGGTGCCCGACGCCCGGCAGCTCGACCAGCCGCGCCTGCGGGAACAGCGTCCGCAGCCTCCGCTCGGCCGCGATCGGCGTGATGTCGTCGTCGACCGCCGCCACGAGCAGGCTGGGCTCGGGGATGCGCGGCGCGTACTCGCTGACGTCGTGCGACACGGACGCGCGGAACGCCTCCAGCACCACCCGCCGGTCGCTGAAGGCCGAGAAGTAGCGGTCGTGCTGGTCGTGGATGAAACGCCGCAGCGCCGCATCCCGCGTCTTCGCCATGGCGATGCTCATCACCCTCACGATCACGCGGTTGCGCAGCAGCGCGAAGCCGAGCCGCTCCGGGAGCACCGCCGCGAGCCAGTAGTAGAAGATCGCCAGCCGGGTCAGGATGCCGCGCGGGCCCTCCAGCGCCGGCTGCCCGATCGGGTTCACCAGCACGACGGCGTCCGGCCGGAGCACGTCGTCGGCGGAGCGCGTCGCGAGCGCACCCGACACCACGATCGACCCGAACGAGTGGCCCAGCAGCACCACGCGGCCCTCCGGGGCCAGCGCCTCGACGAACGCGCGCAGCCAGGCGGCGTACCCGTCGATGTCGTGCGGCGCCTCCGTCAGCGGCGTCGAGTCGCCGAAGCCGGGCAGGTCGGGCGAGACCAGGCGCACGCCGCGCAGCTGTGCGACCACCGGCTCCAGCCCGTGATGGTCGCCGCGGAAGCCGTGCACGACGACGATCGTCGTCGCGGCCGCCGGGTCTCCGTAGTCCCAGTACCGGGTGATCCCGCCGAGGAGGGGCAGCTCGCCCGTCCGGACGGGCACGCGCTGCAGGGCGTCGGCGTAGGGTGAGTGTGCGCTCATCGCCTCAAGTCTAAGGAGAACCGTGAGTTTCACCGCGCCCATCACGCTGCCAGGACTCACCCTCGACCCCCAGTGGTACCGCCGCTCCGTCTTCTACGAGGTCATGGTCAGGTCCTTCGTCGACAGCAACGGCGACGGCTCCGGCGACATCGCCGGCCTCATCTCCAAACTGGACTACCTGCAGTGGCTCGGCATCGACGCGCTCTGGCTGCCGCCGTTCTTCCAGTCCCCGCTGCGCGACGGCGGCTACGACGTCTCCGACTTCACCGCGATCCTGCCGGAGTTCGGCACCATCGACGAGTTCCGCGAGCTGGTGACGAAGGCGCACGAGCGCAACATGCGCATCATCATCGACCTGCCGATGAACCACACCTCCGACCAGCACGAGTGGTTCCAGCAGTCCCGCGCCGACCCCGACGGCCCGTACGGCGACTTCTACGTCTGGAACGACACCGACGACAAGTGGCCCGACATCCGCATCATCTTCGTGGACACCGAGGACAGCAACTGGGCCTTCGACGAGGCCAGGAGGCAGTTCTACTTCCACCGCTTCTTCTCCCACCAGCCCGACCTCAACTTCGAGAACCCGGCCGTGCACCAGGCCATGTTCGACGTCGTGAAGTTCTGGCTCGACATGGGCGTCGACGGGTTCCGCCTCGACGCCATCCCCTACCTGTACGAGTCCGACGAGGGCAACGGCGAGGGCGAGCCCAAGACGCACGAGTTCATCAAGCGGCTCCGGGAGTGGGTCGACCGCGACTACCCCGGCCGCATCATGATCGCCGAGGCGAACCAGTGGCCCCGCGAGGTCGCGGCCTTCTTCGGCACCGACGACGAGCCCGAGTGCCACATGGCGTTCGACTTCCCGGTCATGCCGCGCATCTTCTACGCGCTGCGCTCGCAGCAGGCGAGCGAGCTCGTCCGGGTGCTGTCCGAGACCACCGACGTCCCGACCGGGGCGGCCTGGGGCGTCTTCCTGCGCAACCACGACGAGCTGACGCTCGAGATGGTGAGCGAGGAGTACCGGCAGGCGATGTACGGCTGGTACGCCTACGACCCGCGCATGCGCGCCAACATCGGCATCCGGCGGCGGCTCGCCCCGCTGCTCGACAACTCTCGCGCCGAGCTCGAGCTCGCCCACGCCCTGCTGTTCTCGCTCCCGGGCAGCCCGTTCCTGTACTACGGCGACGAGATCGGGATGGGCGACAACATCTGGCTGCCCGACCGCGACTCGTCCCGCACGCCCATGCAGTGGACGCCCGACCGCAACGCCGGCTTCTCCAGCGCCGACCCCGGCAAGCTGTTCCTGCCCATCGTCCAGTCGCTCGTGTACCACTACAACCAGGTCAACGTGGAGGCGCAGCTCGCGCAGTCCCGCTCGCTGCTGCACTGGATCCGCAACGTCATCCACGTGCGCAAGGCGCACCCCGTGTTCGGTCTCGGCAGCATCCGCGTGCTGCAGACCGATCACGAGTCCGTGCTCGCGTTCGTCCGCTCGTACGCGGGCAGCGGGTCGCACTTCGGCGACCAGCCGGAGGATGTGCTGTGCGTGTTCTCGTTCGCGCACAATCCCGTCTCGGTCACCCTGGAGGCGCCGGAGCTCGCCGGCCGCACGCTGTACGACCTGTTCGGCGGCGCCGAGTTCCCGACCGTGGCCGAGGACGGCCGCTTCACGCTCACGCTCGGCACGCAGAACTTCTACTGGCTGCACCTGGAGCCGCGCCGCGACTGAGCGCCACGGCCGGGTCGTGACCGCTCCTGTGGACGACCCGGCCCTCCACAACCGGCGCGTCGCTGCCGGGAGTGTCGGAGGCGCCTGCCTAGCCTGATGGCATGAGCTGGCACCACGAACTCGGCGTCTTCGATCTCGAGACCACCGGGATCGACGTGGAGACGGCCAGGATCGTCACCGCCCACGTCGGCCTGCTCGACGCCGACGGCGAGGTCGTCCACCGGCGCGACTGGCTGCTCGATCCCGGCGTCGAGATCCCGTCGGAGGCGACGGCGGTCCACGGCATCACGACGGCGCAGGCACGAGAGCTCGGCATGGACCCGGCGCGCGGCGTCGCCGCCATCGTCGCGCAGCTGCGCAGCCTGTTCGACCGCGGCATCCCCGTCGTCGCCTACAACGCCCCCTACGACTTCACCCTGCTCGACCGGGAGGCGCAGCGGCACGGCATCCCCCCGCTCGTCTCCCCCGGCCCCATCATCGACCCGCTCGTCATCGACAGGGCCGTCGACAAGTACCGCCGCGGCAAGCGCACCCTCACGGTCACGGCGACGCACTACGGCGTCAGCCTGCTGGAGGCGCACGACGCCGGCGCCGACGCGATCGCCGCCGGCCGCGTCGCCCAGGCGCTGGCCCGCATCCACGCGGACGTGCTCGCCGTGGAGGCCGCCGAGCTGCACCGCCGGCAGGTCGACTGGTGCAACGAGCAGGCCGCCGACTTCCAGGAGTACATGCGCCGCGTCCGCGACCCGGAGTTCACGACGTCGGGGGCCTGGCCGATCCGCTGAATTGAGGACTGACGCGCGCACGGGAGGCTCGCTACAGTTCGACGCATGAGCGACACGAACCCCGCAGCGCCGCCTCCGGACCCGGCGCCGCAGCAGCCGGCGGGCCAACCGTACGGGCAGCCTCAGCAGCAGTCTCCTCAGCAGCAGCCCGCGCAGCCCTCGTACGGCCAGCAGGACCCCTACGGCTACGCCCAGCAGCCCTACCCGCAGCAGCCGCGCTACAACACGATGGCGATCCTCGGCTTCGTGCTGTCGATCGTGGTGAGCGTGGTCGGCATCGTCCTCAGCTTCATCGCGCTGTCGCAGATCAAGCGCACCGGCGAGCAGGGCCGCGGCCTCGCGATCGCCGGCATCATCATCGGCTTCGCGCAGGTCCTGATCGGCCTCATCGTCGGGATCATCGTCTTCATCGCGTTCGGCGTCGCGGCGACGCAGTACCAGTACAACCCCTGAGGGACGACCGCCGCTGACAGCAGAAGGCCCCCGCTCCACCGGAGCGGGGGCCTTCTCGACGCGTGAGGCGCTGGGCCTTACTTGCCGAAGTTCTTGTAGCGCGAGTTGAACTTCTCGACGCGGCCGGCCGAGTCGAGGATGCGCTGCTTGCCGGTGTAGAACGGGTGCGACTCCGACGAGATCTCGACGTCGATCACCGGGTAGGTGTTGCCGTCCTCCCACTCGATCGTCTTCTCGCTGGAGACGGTCGAACGGGTGAGGAAGGTCGCACCCGAGGCCAGGTCGCGGAAAACCACCGGGGCGTAGGCGGGGTGGATGTCAGTCTTCATCAGGACTTCCTTGTTGCGTAGTGTTCGGTCGGTCGTGTCCGCGCTGAGCGCGTGGACGGGAAGCGTCACGGTCACGCCGGACACGACGGTTCGGGGACCAGCTATCGAGTTTAGCAGATCAGTCGGCGATCGCCTGACGCGCCCGCGCGCTGTAGCGGCCGTCGATCTCGGTGAGCTCGACATCGACGCCGAAGGTCTCGCTGAGGCTCTCGCTCGTGATGACCTCCTGCAGCGGCCCCTGCGCGGTGATGCGGCCCTCCTTGAGCAGCAGCGCGCGGTTGAAGCCGAGCGGGATCTCCTCCACGTGGTGGGTCACCATGACGATGGCGGGCGACTTCGGGTCGCTGGCGTAGCCGCCGAGCAGCTGCAGCAGCTCTTCGCGACCGCCGAGGTCGAGGCTCGCCGCCGGCTCGTCGAGCAGCAGCATCTCGGGGTCGGTCATCACCGAGCGGGCGATCTGCACGCGCTTCTGCTCGCCGTCCGAGAGGCTGCCGAAGGTGCGCTCGGCGAGGTGCTCGAGGTGCCACTCCGCGAGCACGCGGCGGGCGCGGCGCTCGTCGATGTCCTCGTAGAGCTCGTTCCAGCGGCCGGTGACGGCGTACGCGGCCGTCATCACGACGTCGACGACGCGCTCGGTGCGCGGGATGCGGCGGGCGAGAGCGCTGGAGGCGAAGCCCAGCAGCGGGCGCAGCTCGGCCAGGTCGCTCTTGCCGACCGTCTCGCCCAGCACCGTGGCCTCGCCGGAGGTCGGGTGGAGGGACGCCGCGGCCACCTGCAGCAGCGTCGTCTTGCCCGCGCCGTTCGGCCCCAGGATGACCCAGCGCTCGTCCGGCTCCACCGCCCAGTCGGCTCCCTGGAGGACGGGGTTGCCGTCCCGAGTCACGGACACGTCACGAAGTCGGAGAACGCTGCTGGCCATGGCCTCTAGCCTACCCACGCGCGGCGCAGGAGATGACGCCGACGAGCCCGCGGACCGCCGTCAGGTCAGCGACCGGTAGATGTCCTTTGTCTGCTCGGCGATCGTCGCCCAGCTGAACGACGTCTCGGCCCGCTCGCGCCCCGCCGCGCCCATCCGCGCCGCCTGCGCCGGGTCGCTCACGACCTCGGTCAGCGCCGCGGCCAGGTCGCGCACGAACGCCTCCGGGTCCGTGGGGGTGCCCGTGCCGTCCTGCAGCTGCTGGATGGGGACGAGCCGGCCGGTCACGCCGTCCACGATGACCTCGGGGATGCCGCCCGTCGCGGTGCCGACGACCGGCAGGCCGCACGCCATGGCCTCCAGGTTCACGATCCCGAGCGGCTCGTAGATCGACGGGCAGACGAAGACGGTGGAGGCCGTGAGCACGGCCCGCAGCTCGTCGTTCGGCAGCAGCCGGTCGATCCAGACGACGCCGTCGCGCTCGGCCTGCAGCCCTTCCACCAGCGCGGTCACCTCGGCGAGGATCTCGGGCGTGTCCGGCGCGCCGGCGCACAGGATCAGCTGGACCTCCGGCGGCAGGAGGCGCGCGGCACGCAGCAGGTACGGCAGCCCCTTCTGCCGGGTGATGCGGCCGACGAACACGACGGCGGGCCGGCTCGGGTCGACGCCGAGCGAGCGTGCGAGCTCCTCGTCGTGGTTCGGCTGCCAGCGCTCCAGGTCGATGCCGTTGTAGACGGTGACGACCTTCGCCGGGTCGAGCGAGGGGTAGGAGGTCAGGATGTCGCGGCGCATGCCGTCGCTCACGGCGATGACCGTGTCGGCCGCCTCGAACGCGGTCTTCTCCGCCCAGCTGGAGACGCGGTAGCCGCCGCCGAGCTGCTCGGCCTTCCACGGGCGCAGCGGCTCCAGGCTGTGCGCGGTCACCACGTGCGGAACGCCGTGCAGCAGCTTCGCCAGGTGGCCGCCCGCATTCGCGTACCAGGTGTGCGAGTGGACGACGTCCGCTCCCCCGCAGTCCTGCGCCATCTGCAGGTCGACGCCGAGCGTCGTGATCGCGCCGTTCGCGCCCAGCAGCTCAGCCGGTATGCGATAGGCGAACGTGTCCGCCTCCTCCCGCGGCTCGCCGAAGCAGCGCACGCGCACCTCGGTGTCGGCCCGCAGGGCACGGACGAGTTCGGTGACGTGGACCCCGGCCCCGCCGTAGATGTCCGGCGGGTACTCCCGGGTCAGAAGATCGACGCGCATGTCGAGAACGCTAGTACAGCCCCCCACTTGCCTCTACTGTGGTGCTCATGGCAGCAGGCAGGAAGATCTTCGGCATCGTACTAGCGGGCGGGGAGGGCAAGAGGCTGATGCCGTTGACAGCCGACCGGGCGAAGCCGGCGGTCCCCTTCGGCGGCCAGTACCGCCTCATCGATTTCGCGCTGTCCAACCTGATCAACTCCCAGCTGCGCCAGATCGTCGTGCTCACCCAGTACAAGTCGCACAGCCTCGACCGGCACGTGTCGCAGACCTGGCGCCTCGACGGCATCACGAACTCGTACATCGCCTCCGTGCCCGCCCAGCAGCGGCTCGGCAAGCGCTGGTTCAGCGGATCGGCGGACGCCATCCTGCAGAGCCTCAACCTCCTCCGCGACGAGAAGCCCGACATCGTCGTCGTGGTCGGCGCCGACCACGTGTACCGGATGGACTTCGGCCAGATGATCCAGGCGCACATCGACTCGGGAGCCCCGGCGACGGTCGCCGCCATCCGGCAGCCGATCTCGCTGGCCGACCAGTTCGGCGTCATCGAGGTGGACGCCGCGCGGCCCGACCGCATCGCGGCCTTCCGCGAGAAGCCGAGCGACCCGGTCGGCCTGCCGGACTCCCCCGAGGAGGTGCTCGCCTCGATGGGCAACTACGTGTTCGACGCGGATGCGCTCATCGACGCGGTGATCCGCGACGGCGACCGCCCGGACTCCAACCACGACATGGGCGGCGACATCATCCCCGACTTCGTCTCGCGCGACGAGGCCGCGGTCTACGACTTCAACAACAACGACGTGCCGGGCTCCACCGACCGCGACCGCTACTACTGGCGCGACGTCGGGACGATCGACTCGTTCTTCGAGGCGCACCAGGACCTCATCTCGACCCTGCCGATCTTCAACCTCTACAACGACCAGTGGCCGATCTTCTCGCAGGTGGTCAACTCCCCGCCCGCGAAGATCGTGCGCGACGGCCGCGGAGCGCTCGGGACGACGATCGACTCGATCGTCTCGCTCGGCTCCGTGATCTCGGGGGCGCACCTCGAGCGCAGCGTGCTCGGGCCGTGGGCCAAGGTCGACTCGGGGGCGAAGGTCATCGACTCTGTCGTCTTCGACCGCGCGGTCATCGGGCCGAACGCGTTCGTCGGCCGGGCCATCCTCGACAAGGAGGTGGTGGTCGCCGAGGGCGCCCGCATCGGCGTCGACCCCGCCCGCGACCGCGCCCGCGGCTTCACCGTCACCGACTCCGGCATCACCGTGGTCGGCAAGGGAGTCCACGTCGTTCCATGACGACCGCAGAGCACAACAGAAGAAGCGCCCGCTGGCTCGTCGTCCTCGACGCCGACTCGACCCTCATCCACGACGAGGTGATCGAGCTGCTCGCCGAGGAGGCCGGCTCGCGCACCGAGGTCGCCGCCATCACGGAGCGCGCGATGCGCGGCGAGCTCGACTTCGAGCAGAGCCTGCGCGAGCGCGTCCGCACGCTCGAAGGGCTCCCGGTGGAGGTGTTCGCCCGCGTGGGCGAGCGCATCCGCGTCACCGACGGTGTCCCTGAGCTGGTGGCGGGCGTGCAGGCGGCGGGCGGGCGCATCGGCGTGGTCTCGGGAGGCTTCCACGAGATCCTCGACCCGCTCGGCGAGCGGCTGGGCCTCGACCACTGGCGCGCCAACCGCCTGGAGGTCCGCGACGGCGTGCTCACCGGCGACGTGGAGGGCCCGGTGGTCGACGCCGCCGCCAAGGCGCAGGCCCTGCTGTTCTGGGCCGCCGACGCCGGTGTGCACCTCTCGCAGACCGTCGCCATCGGCGACGGCGCCAACGACCTTCGCATGATGGCGGAGGCCGGCCTCTCCATCGCCTTCAACGCCAAGCCGAAGGTGCGCCAGGAGGCCGACCTCGTGATCGACCGGCAGGACCTCGCGCAGGTGCTCCCGCTGCTCGGCCTGCGCGGCTGACCGACGCCCGCGGCCCGCGGGCGTCGTGCCCTAGTGCCCCATCCCGAGGCCGCCGTCGACCGGGATGACCGCGCCCGAGATGTACCCGGCGTCGTCGCCCGCGATCCACGTGACGACCTTCGCGACCTCGTTGGGAGACGCGAACCGGCCGGCGGGGATGTTGCGCTTGTACTCCGCCTGCTGCGCCTCGGGCAGCTCAGCGGTCATGTCGGTCTCGATGAAGCCGGGGGCGACGACGTTGGCGGTGATCCCGCGGCCGCCGAGCTCGCGCGTGATCGAGCGGGCCATGCCGACGAGGCCGGACTTGCTGGCGGCGTAGTTCACCTGCCCGGCCGAGCCGTAGAGGCCGACCACGCTCGAGATGAGCACGATGCGGCCGAACCGCGCCTTCAGCATGCCCTTGGAGGCGCGCTTGATCACCCGGAAGGAGCCGCCCAGGTTGGTGTCGACGACGGCGTCGAAGTCGTCGTCCGACATGCGCATGAGAAGCGTGTCGCGGGTGATGCCCGCGTTGGCGACCACGACCTCCACCGCACCGAGCTTCTCCTCCACCTCGGTGAAGGCGGCGTCCACGCTCGCGGCGTCCGTCACGTCGGCACGCACGGTGAGCGAGCCCTCAGGGCCTTCGCCCGAGCGGGCGGTGACCGCGACGCGGTGCCCCTGCGCGACGAACTCCTGAGCGATCGCGTAGCCGATGCCGCGGTTGCCGCCGGTGACGAGCACGGTGCGGGGTGTGGTCATGGGTATTCCTTCCGAATCGAAACGGCTACCAGTCTATGGACGTACCCTGGAGTCAACGCATATGAAGAACACACGCCCGTCGCTCACGAGCCTCCCCCTGTCCCCCGACGAGGAGCGCCGACGCCGAGTCATCAAGTACTCGGTCGCCATGGGCATCCGTGTGGTCTGCCTGATCGTCGCGGTCATCGTGCCGGGCTGGTGGGCGGCGGTCCCGCTGATCGGGGCGATCTTCCTGCCGTACTTCGCCGTCGTCATCGCCAACGTCGGCGCCGACCCGCGTCGAGAAGAAGTCCAGCGTCCTGGCAATATCCTGCCTATGAGCCCCCCGCCCGTGCAGGGGCCGTCAGCAGCGCAGACCCCTCCCCCTCCGGGTGCGGGCGACGACCGGCAGGAGGAGCGGTGATCGGACTCGGCGGCGAACCGGAGCCCCTCACCTGCTCGCGCGCCGGCTGCCGCGAACGGGCGGCGTGGCGGCTGGAGTGGCGCAATCCGCGCATCCACACGGCCGACCGGGTGAAGGTGTGGCTCGCGTGCGACGAGCACGTGGACTACCTGCGCGAGTTCCTGGCCGCGCGCGACTTCCCGCTGTCCGTGGTCGCGATCGGCGAGAGGACGACGGCGTGAGCGCGCGCGACGGCTGGCGGTTCGCGTTCTCGCGGCGCTGGCTCGGCTACCTGGCGTTCGCGATCGCGTTCGCCATCGCGTGCGGGTTCCTCTCCAACTGGCAGCTGGCCAGGAGCAAGGAGGCCGCGGCGGCGAACCACCTCATCTCGGCCAACTTCGACTCCATGCCGGTCCCGCTCACGCAGGAGCTGCCGACGCTCACCTCCTACTCCCCGAAGCAGGAGTGGCGGCGCGTCGAGATCACGGGCACCTACGAGCGCGACAAGGAGCTGCTCGCACGCAACCGGCCCTTCAACGGCAGCCCCGGCTTCGAGGTGCTGACGCCGCTGCGCACGGCGGACGGCGCGCTGTTCATCGTCGACCGCGGCTGGGTTCCGACGGGCAACGACACCGACGCGCCGGATGCGGTGCCGGCCGCGCCCGCCGGAACGGTCACGGTCGTCGCGCGGCTCAAGGCGAGCGAGCCGGCCATCCAGGGCCGCACGGCCACCGGTGATCAGGTGGGCACCATCCAGCTCTCGGTCGTGAAGCAGAAGCTCGGCGACGCGGACGTGTACACCGGCGCGTACGGCCTGCTCGACTCGCAGACGCCGTCCCCGGCCGAGGCGCCGACCCCGACCGTGACGTCGCCGCCCACGCAGGACGAGGGGCTGCACTGGTCGTACATGATCCAGTGGATCATCTTCGCGCTGATCGGCTTCTTCGGTCTCGGCTACGCGCTGCGCACCGAGTACCGCCGGCGCAACTCCGACGACCCGGCCGAGCGCGAGCGCGCCGCCGAGCGGGAGCGGCGCCGCGCCCGCAAGCGCACCGACGCCGACATCGAGGACGAGCTGCTCGACGCCACCCGCTGAGCGCGGGCGCACGCGGGGTGCTATGGTCTTCCCGATCGTGTTCCGACTCCAGGAGGTGAGACCCATGTACGCATCGACAGTGGGCGCTCCCCCCGAGCCCACGATCGCGCGGCCGAGGTAGTCGCCGCCGGGAGCGCCGTTCAGCGACATCGCGAAAGGCGACTCCCATGAACCCTTCTTCTTCTTCTTCTTCTGCTGCTGCTCCCACTCGTGAGCGCGCCCTCGTCCTCGGCGGCGGCGGCTCCACCGGCAACGCCTGGCTGATCGGCGTGGTCGCCGGCCTGCACGCGGCCGGACTCGACGTCACCGCGCCGGACCTCGCCGTCGGCACCTCGGCCGGCTCGACCGCGGCGGCGCAGCTCGCCTCGTCCCGGCCCGACGAGCTGTACGAGGCCGCGCTCACGCCCCTCCCTGTACGGAAGCCGGGTGGAGGCGCCCTCTCCCGCCCGGCCGCCGGCGGGCTCCAACGGCTGACCGCCCTCATCGCGGAGTCGGCCGACGCGGCCGACTACCGGCGGCGGCTGTGCGCTTCCGCCCTCGCTGCGGATGCGGAGTCGGACGGCACCTGGTCGGAGCGCTGGCGCGCCATCGTCGCCCAGCGGCTCCCCGGCGCCCGCTGGCCGGAGCGCGCGATCGCGATCACGGGCGTCGACGCGCGCACCGGGGAGGGCGTCGTGTTCGACCGCGACAGCGGCATCGACCTGGTGGATGCCGTGGCTGCGAGCTGCTCCAGCGGCCTCCCCTTCCGGATCGGCGACAAGCGCTACCTCGACGGCGGCTTCCGCTCGAACGCCGAGAACGCGGACCTCGCCACCGGGTACGCCCGCGTGCTCGTGCTGTCGCCCTTCGGCGGCCGGTCGCTCGCACCGGCGTCCTGGGGCGTGCACCTCGCGGCGCAGGTGGACGCCCTCCGGGCGAGCGGAAGCACCGTGGAGACGATCTTCCCGGAGTCGGAGGACCTGTTCGGCGAGAACGCGATGGACGTCACCCTGCGCCCGGCCGCCGCCCGCGCGGGCTGCGCCGTCGGCCGGGCCCGCGCAACAGCGCTCGCCCCCTTCTGGCGCTAGCCCCCGCCCTAGCCGCCAGCCGCCGAGCACAGGAAAAATGTCGCGTTCAGGCGCATTCCGCGACAAAAACCCTGTGCTCGGCGGCTACTAGGCCAGGGAGATGAGCTCCAGGTAGTCCTTGTTCCAGTGGTCCTCGACGCCGTCGGGGAGGATGAGGACGCGCTCGGGGTTCAGCGCCTCCACCGCGCCCTCGTCGTGGCTGACCAGCACGACCGCGCCCTCGTAGTGCGCGAGCGCGTCGAGGATCTCGTCGCGGCTCGCCGGGTCGAGGTTGTTGGTCGGCTCGTCGAGCAGCAGCACGTTCGCGCCCGAGACGACGATCATCGCGAGGGCGAGCCGCGTCTTCTCACCACCGGAGAGCACGCCGGCGGGCTTGTGGGCATCGTCCCCAGTGAAGAGGAAGGAGCCGAGCACCTTGCGCGCCTCGGTTTCGGTCAGGTTCGGCGAGGACGACACCATGTTCTGCAGCACGGTGCGATCGACGTCGATGGTCTCGTGCTCCTGGGCGTAGTAGCCGATGCGGAGACCGTGACCGGGCTCCACCTGACCGGTGTCCGGCCGGTCCACCCCGGCGAGCATCCGGAGCAGCGTGGTCTTGCCTGCGCCGTTCAGCCCGAGCACGACCACCTTCGAGCCGCGATCGATCGCGAGGTCCACCGCGGTGAAGATCTCGAGCGAGCCGTAGCTCTTGGAGAGGTCGGAGGCCTGGAGGGGCGTCCGCCCGCACGGCGCGGGGGTCGGGAAGCGCAGCTTGGCCACCCGGTCGGCCTGGCGCACGTCGTCCAGCCCGGCGAGCAGCTTCTCGGCGCGCGCGACCATCTGGTGCGCGGCCGCCGCCTTCGTGGCCTTGGCGCCGAACTTCGCCGCCTGGAGCTGCAGGGCGCTCGCCTTCTTCTCGGCGTTGGCGCGCTCCTTCTTGCGGCGCTCCTCGTCGGCGGCGCGCTGGCGCTGGTAGTTCTTCCAGCCCATGTTGTAGATGTCGATCACCTGGCGGTTGGCGTCGAGGTAGAAGACGCGGTTGACCGTCTCCCCCACCAGGTCCACGTCGTGCGAGATCACGATGAAGCCGCCGGTGTAGCTCTTGAGGAAGTCGCGCAGCCACACGATCGAGTCGGCGTCGAGGTGGTTGGTCGGCTCGTCGAGGATCATCGTACGGGCGTCCGAGAAGAGGATGCGCGCGAGCTCGATGCGGCGGCGCTGACCGCCCGAGAGCGTCTTCAGCGGCTGGTCGAGGATGCGGTCCGGGAGGTTGAGGTTCGACGCGATGGAGGCCGCCTCGGCCTCGGCCGCGTAACCGCCGTGGAGGTGGAACTGCTCCTCCAGCCGGCCGTACTTCTTCATCGCCGCGGCCGAGACGGCGGGGTCGTCGCTGGCCATGTCCATCGTCGCCTGCTGCATCCCGAGCACGATGGAGCCGAGGCCTCTGGCGTCGAGGATGCGCGTGCGGGCGAGGTCGTCGAGGTTCCCGGAGCGCGGGTCCTGCGGCAGGTACCCCAGCTCTCCGCTGCGCTCGACCTTGCCGGCGGTCGGCAGCAGGTCGCCGGCGAGCACCTTCGTCAGCGTGGTCTTGCCGGCGCCGTTGCGGCCGACGAGCCCGATCTTGTCGCCGGCGGCCACGCGGAAGCTGACGTCCTCCATCAGCAGGCGGGCGCCGACGCGCAGTTCGAGGTCGTGCACGGCGAGCACAGTGGTATCCGTTCTTCAGTCGGTGGTCACACGAGAGTCCCGGCACTCCGTGCCGGGACCCGTCAGTGGTGTGGTGGTGGGGCTAGATCGCGAAGCCGAGGGCGCGCATCATGTCGCGCCCGTCGTCGGTGATCCGCTCGGGGCCCCATGGCGGCATCCACACCCAGTTGATGCGGAACGCCTCGACGATCCCGTCGAGCGCCTCCGCCGTCTGCTCCTCGAGCACGTCGGTGAGCGGGCAGCCGGCGCTCGTGAGCGTCATCGAGATGATGAGCGCGTTGTTCTCGTCGTCCCAGGCCAGGTCGTAGATGAGGCCCAGGTCGACGACGTTGATCCCGAGCTCGGGATCCATGACGTTCTTCAGCGCCTCCTCGACCTGGTCGAAGAGCGCCGGGCTCAGAGTGGCGGGCATGGTGGGAGTCTACCTCTCGCGGCTCAGGCGTCGGCCAGGTTGCCCGCGGCGGCGCTGGCGGCCTCGGGCGCGCCGACGTAGCGGTCGTAGCCCTCCTCCTCCAGGCGGTCGGCGAGCTCGGGACCGCCCTGCTCCGCCACCTTGCCGGCGACGAACACGTGCACGAAGTCCGGCTTGATGTAGCGGAGGATGCGCGTGTAGTGCGTGATGAGCAGGATGCCGAGGCCGGTGTTCGCCTTGGCGCGGTTGACGCCCTCCGACACGATCTTGAGCGCGTCGACGTCGAGGCCGGAGTCGGTCTCGTCGAGCACCGCGAACTTCGGCTTCAGCAGCTCCAGCTGGAGGATCTCGTTGCGCTTCTTCTCGCCGCCCGAGAAGCCCTCGTTGACGTTGCGCTCGGCGAACGAGGAGTCCATGCGCAGGTTGGTCATGGACTCGCGCACGTCCTTCACCCAGGTGCGGATCGCCGGCGCCTGGCCGTCGATCGCCGTCTTCGCGGTGCGGAGGAAGTTGGTGTTGGTGACGCCGGGGATCTCGACGGGGTACTGCATCGCGAGGAACAGGCCGGCGCGGGCGCGCTCGTCGACGCTCATCGCGAGGACGTCCTCGCCGTCGAGCGTGATCGTGCCGCGGGTCACCGTGTACTTCGGGTGCCCGGCGATCGTGTAGGCGAGGGTGGACTTGCCGGAGCCGTTGGGGCCCATGATGGCGTGGATCTCGCCCTCGTTGATGGTCAGGTCGACGCCGTTGAGGATGGGCTTGGTGCCCTGGTCGGTCTCGACGGTGACGTGCAGGTCGCGGATCTCAAGAGTGGACATGTTACTGAATCGCTTTCGTGACGCTCGGGTCGATGTAGACGTCTCCGTCGATGAGCTCGACGTCGAAGACGGGGACCGGCTCGTACGCCGGGAGGTTGAGGGGCTTGCCGGTGATCAGCGAGAACTGGGAGCCGTGCGCCCAGCACTCCAGCGTCTCACCCTCGACGAAGCCCTCCGACAGCGAGATCTCGCCGTGGGTGCAGGTGTCGCCGATGGCGTGGATGTCGCCGGCCGAGTCCTTGACGACGGCGATGGGGACGCCGTCCACCACCACGCGGGTGGCCTGGTTCTCGACCAGTTCTGCGGCGGAGCAGACGCGCGTGCCCATCAGCTCGCCGCCGTGGCGGACGCGATGACCGACGACTCCAGCTCTGCCTCGATGGCGGCCTGGAGGCGCTCCTGGAGCGCGGGCGAGCCGATCTGCTGCACGATCTCGAAGAGGAAGCCACGAACGACCAGGCGGCGCGCCTCCTCCTCGGGGATGCCGCGGGACTGGAGATAGAACAGCTGCTCGTCGTCGAACCGGCCGGTCGCGCTGGCGTGGCCGGCGCCGACGATGTCGCCGGTCTCGATCTCGAGGTTCGGCACCGAGTCGGCGCGGGCGCCGTCGGTGAGCACGAGGTTGCGGTTCTGCTCGTAGGAGTCCGTGCCGACGGCCTTCTGGCCGATGAGCACGTCGCCGATCCAGACGGTGCGAGCTCCCTCGCCCTGCAGCGCGCCCTTGTAGGTCACGCGGCTGCGGGTCTCTGGCCCGTCGTGGTGGACGTAGACCTGCTGCTCGAGGTGCTGCGTCGCGTCGGCGAAGTAGGCGCCGAGCAGCTCCACGTCGGAGCGCGCCCCGGCGAGGTGCGCCGACGGGTTCAGCCGCACGACGCCGCCGCCGAGGGTGACCGCCACATGCTTGAGGCGTGCGCCTTCGGCCAGCTCGGCGAAGTGCGCGGCGACGTGGAGGGCCTCGTCGTCCCACTCCTGCACGCTCACGACCGTGAGATCGGCGTTCCTGCCGACCAGGAACTCGACGTTCTCGGCGAGATGCGCCTGGCCGGAGTTCTGGAGGATCAGCGTCGCGTTGGCACCCTCGGCCACCTCGACCACGGTGTGCGCCGCACGGGCGGAGCCGCCGAGCGTCGAGCGGGTGAGCGTGACCTCCTTGCGGTCGTCGCCCGCGATGCGGACGAGGAGCGCCTGCTGGAAGTGCGTCCAGGCGTTCGCGGACGCGCGGTCCTCCGGGGTGCCCGCCGCGCCGATGCGGGCGTCGTCGCGCCCGATCCACTCGGTGGTGACGCCGGAGGCGGTGGTCGCGTCGTAGACGTAGGGCGAGCCGTCGAGCTCACCGGTGATGAGGTCGGCGAGGCGGGCGACGGGCGTGTACTTCCACATCGCCTCGCGGCCGGTGACCTCGGGGAAGTCGGCGACCTGCGTGGACGTGAACCGCTCGGAACGGGTCTGGACGGGAACGGGCGCGCGCATGTGCTTCGGCGCCGACTGCTCGGCCTGCGCCGGAGTGGTAGCTGACATCATTTAGCCGACAGAGCCTTCCATGCCCATCTCGATGAGCTTGTTGAGTTCGAGTGCGTATTCCATCGGGAGCTCGCGGGCGATCGGCTCGATGAAGCCGCGGACGATCATGGCCATCGCCTCGTCCTCCGGAAGCCCCCGGGACATCAGGTAGAACAGCTGCTCCTCGCTGACCTTCGAGACCGTCGCCTCGTGGCCGAGCTGCACGTCGTCCACGCGGATGTCGATCGCGGGATACGTGTCGGAGCGCGAGATGGTGTCGACCAGCAGCGCGTCGCAGCGGACCGTGTTGGCCGCGTGGTGCGCGTTGGCGTCCACCCGGACCTCGCCGCGGTAGCCGGCGCGGCCGCCGCCGCGGGCGATCGACTTCGAGACGATCGACGACTGCGTGTACGGCGCCATGTGGATCATCTTGGCGCCGGCGTCCTGGTGCTGGCCGGGGCCCGCGAAGGCGACGGAGAGCGTCTCGCCCTTGGCGTGCTCCCCCATCAGGTAGATCGACGGGTACTTCATCGTCACCTTGGAGCCGATGTTGCCGTCGATCCACTCCATGGTCGCGCCCTCGGCCGCGGTGGCCCGCTTGGTGACGAGGTTGTAGACGTTGTTCGACCAGTTCTGGATGGTCGTGTAGCGCACCCGGGCGTTCTTCTTGACGATGATCTCGACGACCGCGGAGTGCAGCGAGTCGGACTTGTAGATCGGGGCCGTGCAGCCCTCGATGTAGTGGACGTAGCTGTCCTCGTCGGCGATGATCAGCGTCCGCTCGAACTGGCCCATGTTCTCGGTGTTGATCCGGAAGTAGGCCTGCAGCGGGATCTCGACGTGGACGCCCTTCGGCACGTAGACGAAGGAGCCGCCCGACCACACCGCGGTGTTGAGCGCCGCGAACTTGTTGTCGCCCGCCGGGATGACCGTGCCGAAGTACTCCTCGAAGAACTCGGGGTGCTCGCGCAGCGCGGTGTCGGTGTCCATGAAGATGACGCCCTGCGCCTCGAGGTCCTCGCGGATCTGGTGGTAGACGACCTCCGACTCGTACTGGGCGGCGACGCCGGCCACGAGGCGCTGACGCTCCGCCTCCGGGATGCCGAGCTTCTCGTACGTGTTGCGGATGTCCTCCGGGAGGTCCTCCCAGCTCTGCGCCTGCTTCTCGGTCGAGCGCACGAAGTACTTGATGTTGTCGAAGTCGATCTCCGAGAGGTCGGCGCCCCAGGTCGGCATCGGCTTGCGCTCGAACAGCTGGAGGGCCTTGAGCCGGCGCTGCAGCATCCACTCGGGCTCGTTCTTCAGCGCCGAGATGTCTTTCACCACCTGCGGCGAGAGCCCGCGACGCGCGGAAGCGCCCGCAGCGTCGGAATCCGCCCAGCCGAACTCGTACTGCCCAAGGCTCGCGAGTTCAGGCCGGTCGATCAGGATGTCTGACATATCTACCTCGTTTCCTACCATCCGTAACCGGATATCAGTCCGGCTCATTCCCCCGGGCGACGGCGTGCGCCGCCGCTCGGGCGTCCTGATTGTGCGGGTGGCTGGTGTGCGTACCTAAACTGATCGAGGACACGGGCGACGATGCCCCGGCCGCGTTCGCAGAACGGCGACACGGCACGCGCAGGATCGCGCGTTTCTCGAACCCATCGATTCTACAGGTGCGGGACGGTAATAGTAGAGGCGCGCCTGCACGTTGGCCGAGTATCCGATCCGCACCGCCACCCCGCGAGGAACACCGAGACCCATGAACCGCATCATCGCCTGGCTGCCCGACCGCGTCGACACCCGGCTGCGCGTGGTCGCCTGGGTCTATCTCGTCGGCCAGATCGTCCTGGTCGGCACCGGCGGCCTGGTGCGACTGACCTCCAGCGGGCTCGGCTGCCCGACCTGGCCGAAGTGCACGGCGGACTCCCTCGTCAACACGCCCGAGATGGGCGTGCACGGCATCATCGAGTTCGGCAACCGCCTGCTGGGGGTGCTGCTCGGGCTGGTCGCGATCGTCGCCTTCGTCGCCATCCTGCGGCTGCGCAAGCAGCGGCCCGACCTGTTCTGGCTGACGCTGCTGGCCGGGCTCGGCATCCCCGCCCAGGCGGTGATCGGCGGTCTGAGCGTGCTGACCGGGCTGAACCCGTACGTCGTCGGCCTCCACTTCGTCGTCTCGATCGTGCTGGTCGGACTGTGCACGGCGTTCCTGTTCCGCGTCTACGACGTTCCCGGTCCCCGCGTCCGCGCCGTTCCGGGCTGGTTCGCGGCGGTGGCGCATGTCACCAGCGCGGTCGTCGCGGTCACCATCCTGGTCGGCATCCTGACGACGGGCTCCGGGCCGCACGCCGGCGACGCCGACGCCCCGCGCAACGGGCTGAACTCCGAGCTGCTCCAGCACGTGCACGCCATCCCCGCCTACGTGACGTTCGGCCTCACGCTGGTACTGGTCCTCGGCTCGCTCCGCATCCGCACCACCCGCGTGCACCGCTACACGATGTACCTGCTGGCCGTGGAGGTGCTCCAGATCGCGGTGGGGCTCATCCAGGCGAACACCGGGCTGCCGGGCATCCTGGTCGGCGTCCACATGATGCTCGCGGCGGCCCTCGCCGCCGCGATGACCGCCGTCATCCTGTCGCTGAAGGCGCCGGCGCCGTCCGCGGTGGAGGCCGCCGGTCCCGCGGTCAGCGGCGCCGTTCGCGCCTAGGAGCCCTTTACCGGGACGGCGCCCGGAGCACGCCGGACAGCGCCTCCCGCGACTCCCCCCGGAAGGTCAGCATCCGACGCTCGCCGGCGTCGAAGGCGAAGCCGACCGCCTCCCCCAGCCGCTTGCTGCGCAGGTTGTCCGGGAGACAGTCCCAGTGCAGCACCGTGCAGCCGAGCCCCGCGGGGTCGAGCGCGTACGCGACGACCGCCCGCACCGCCTCCCGCATGTACCCGTGACCGCGGGCGGAGGGGCGCAGCCAGCAGCCGAGGGAGGCCGAGCCCGCGCCTCGTCGAGCCGCACCTCCACGGTGCCGAGCAGCGGGGCGTCCCCGGCCGTGCGCAGCGCCCAGACCGTGTACCGGCCGCTCAGCTCCCCATGCGGGCAGTAGCTGTGGACGTAGTACTCCGCATCATCGCGCGTATACGGGGAGGGCACGGGTACCTGGCGCTGGGTTTCGGGGTCCGTGCAGGCGTCGAGGACGGCCTCCACGTCGCCCGCGCGCGGGGCATCGAGGACGAGCCGGGCCGTCCTCAGCTCCTGCACGTCAGAACGGGAGCAGCGGGTCGATCGCGACGGCCAGGAAGATCAGCGTCAGGTAGGCGATCGAACCGTGGAACACCCGCATCGGCGACACGGACTCGTGCCGGATGGCGAGGTTGTAGAGCCGATGCGACTCGTACAGGAACCAGCCGCCGGCGACCAGCGAGACGGCGATGTAGACCAGGCCCATGTGGGCGACCGGGATGAGCAGCAGCGAGCAGGCGACCATCGCCCACGCGTACAGGATGACCTGGAGCCCCACGACGGCGCGGCCTCGGACCACCGCGAGCATCGGGACACCGGCCTCCTTGTAGTCCGACCGGTACTTCATCGACAGCGGCCAGTAGTGGGGCGGGGTCCAGAGGAAGATGATCCCGAACAGGATGAACGGCGCCCAGTCGAGCGAGCCGGTCACCGCGGCCCAGCCGATCAGCACCGGCATGCAGCCCGCGATGCCGCCCCACACGATGTTCTGCGGCGTGCGGCGCTTCAGGATGAGCGTGTAGAAGACGACGTACAGCAGGATCGCGACGACCGAGAGCCCCGCGGCGAGCCAGTTGGTGAAGAACCCGAGCACGAGCACCGAGGCCGCGCCGAGTGCCCACGCGAAGACCAGCGCCTCCCGGTCCGAGAGCTCGCCGGTGACCAGCGGCCGGTTCTTGGTGCGGCGCATGACGCGGTCGATGTCGCGGTCGATGTAGCAGTTGAAGGCCCCCGCCGAGCCCGCCGACATGTAGCCGCCGACGACGGTGGCGAGCACCACCAGCAGGTTCGGGATGCCGTGGGCGGCGAGGATCATCGTCGGGACGGTCGTCACCAGCAGCAGCTCGACGACGCGCGGCTTGGTCAGCGCGATGTACGCCTTGACCTTGCGAGCGACGCCGATGCGGCCCGGTTCGACACGGCTCTCTACAGCGACGTCCATTGCTCCTCGGTCATCCGATCGGTGGTGGGGGTTCGCTACGAGTCTACGACACGGCGTAGAGCACTACCCCGCCGCGAGAGAGCTCGCAAGCGGCTGCGGGAACACCCCACGTTTCGTGCGTGTTACCTATACTTGGAGATGCTCGCCAGCCGAAGCCGACGCGTGTGCGCGGTTCTTTGTAGGACTCGCACGCATCCGCGGCCCGGCGCCGATGACGTCCACGGCGCGCACTACCTCAACCGGTGCGGGTTCCACAGACGGCCCTCACCACTTCGACGAAGGGTCAGTTTTCACGTGGCAGCTCTGCAGTGGGATCCCATTGACGACAAGGCAGTAGACACGGTCCGCATCCTCGCGGCCGACGCGGTGGAGAAGGTGGGCAACGGGCATCCCGGCACGGCGATGAGCCTCGCCCCGGCCGCGTACCTGCTGTTCCAGAAGGTCATGCGCCGCGATCCCCGCGACCAGCACTGGCTGGGCCGCGACCGCTTCATCCTCTCGGCCGGTCACAGCTCGCTGACCCAGTACATCCAGCTGTACCTCGGCGGCTACGGGCTCGAGCTCGACGACCTCAAGGCGCTCCGCACCTGGGGCTCGCTCACCCCCGGACACCCCGAGTACGGACACACCGACGGCGTGGAGATCACCACCGGACCTCTCGGTCAGGGCATCTCCTCGGCCGTCGGTTTCGCTTATGCGCAGCGGTTCGAGCGCGGCCTGTTCGACCCGGAGGCCGCTGAGGGCACCAGCCCGTTCGACCACCACGTCTACGTCATCGCCTCCGACGGCGACCTGGAGGAGGGCATCTCGAGCGAGGCGTCCTCGCTCGCCGGCCACCAGGAGCTCGGCAACCTGATCGCGATCTACGACGCCAACCAGATCTCGATCGAGGACGACACCGACATCGCCTTCACCGAGGACGTCGCCGCCCGCTACGAGGCATACCACTGGCACGTCCAGGTCGTCGACTGGAAGAAGACGGGCGTCTACAAGGAGGACGTCCACGAGCTCTACGAGGCGATCGAGAACGCGAAGGCCGTCACAGACAAGCCGTCGCTCATCGTCCTCAAGACCATCATCGGCTGGCCGTCGCCCAAGAAGCAGAACACCGGCAAGATCCACGGCTCTGCCCTCGGCGCCGACGAGCTGCGCGCGGTCAAGGAGGTGCTCGGCTTCGACCCCGACAAGACCTTCGAGGTCACCGACGAGGTCATCGAGCACACCCGCAAGGCCGTCGAGCGCGGCGCGCAGGAGCACGCCGAGTGGCAGAAGGGCTTCGACGCCTGGGCCGAGGCGAACCCCGAGCGCAAGGAGCTCCTCGACCGGCTGCTCTCCGGTGCGGCCCCGGCCGACCTGGAGTCCGTGCTGCCGATCTTCGAGCCGGGCAAGGACGTCTCCACCCGCGCCGCGAGCGGCAAGGTGCTGAACGCCATCGCGCCGATCATGCCCGAGCTGTGGGGCGGCTCCGCCGACCTCGCCGAGTCGAACAACACGACCATCGAGGGCGCGGCGTCGTTCGTCCCCGCCGAGCGCTCTACCCACGAGTGGACCGGCAACCCGTACGGCCGCGTGCTGCACTTCGGCATCCGCGAGCACGCGATGGCCGCGATCATCAACGGCATCGTCCTGCACGGCCCGACCCGCGCCTTCGGCGGCACGTTCCTCATCTTCAGCGACTACATGCGCCCGGCCGTCCGCCTGGCCGCGCTGATGAAGGTGCCCTCGATCTTCGTCTGGACGCACGACTCCGTCGCGCTCGGCGAGGACGGCCCCACGCACCAGCCGATCGAGCAGCTCTCGACCCTCCGCGCCATCCCGAACCTCGACGTCGTCCGCCCGGGCGACGCCAACGAGGTCGCGTACGCGTGGAAGACCATCCTCGAGCGCCGCGAGGGTCCGGCCGGCATCGCGCTGACCCGCCAGAACATCCCCGTGTTCGAGCGCGGCGACGGCGACGCCGAGGGCGACACCCTCGCGTCGGCGAAGAACGTCGCCAAGGGCGCGTACGTCCTGGCGGAGGCTCCCGGCGGCACGCCGGACGTCCTGCTCATCGCGACCGGCTCGGAGGTGCAGATCGCGCTCGAGACCCGCGAGGTGCTGAAGGGCGAGGGCATCAACGCCCGCGTCGTCTCGGCGCCGTGCCTCGAGTGGTTCCACGAGCAGCCCGCCGAGTACCAGGAGGCCGTGCTCCCGTCGTCCGTGAAGGCCCGCGTCTCGATCGAGGCCGGCCTCGCGCTCGCCTGGAACAAGATCGTCGGCGACCACGGCCGCAGCGTGTCCATCGAGCACTTCGGCGCATCGGCGGACTACAAGACGCTGTTCCGCGAGTTCGGCATGACCACCGAGCACGCCGTCGCCGCCGCGAAGGAATCGCTCGCGTCGCTCTGAGCGCGGGCACACAGAGGAGATAGAAGAACAATGACCGACACCACTCCCACCGCCCAGCTCTCCGCAGCCGGCGTCAGCATCTGGCTCGACGACCTGTCGCGCGAGCGCATCAACTCCGGCGGCCTGCAGAGCCTCATCGCCGAGAAGAACGTCGTCGGCGTGACCACGAACCCGACGATCTTCGCCACCGCCCTCTCCAAGGGCGAGGCGTACGACGAGCAGGTCCGCGAGCTCGCCGCCGCCGGCGTCTCCGTCGACGACGCGATCTTCGAGATCACGACCGACGACGTCGCCAACGCCAGCGACATCTTCCACGACATCTACGAGCGCACCAACGGCGTCGACGGCCGCGTCTCCATCGAGGTGGAGCCCGGACTCGCGCACGACGCGAAGGGCACCGTCGAGGCCGCCAAGAAGCTCGCCGCCAAGATCGACAAGGCGAACGTACTGATCAAGATCCCGGCGACCGTCGAGGGCGTCGAGGCGATCACCGAGACCATCGCCGCCGGCATCAGCGTCAACGTGACCCTGATCTTCAGCCTGCAGCGCTACCGCGAGGTCATCAACGCGTACCTCACCGGCCTCGAGCGGGCCAAGGAGGCGGGCATCGACCTCTCCGGCATCCAGTCGGTCGCCTCGTTCTTCGTGTCGCGCGTCGACACCGAGATCGACAAGCGCCTGACCGCCATCGGCTCCGACGAGGCGCTCGCGCTCAAGAGCAAGGCCGGCGTCGCCAACGCCCGCCTCGCGTACCAGGTCTACGAGGAGGCGTTCGCCACCGAGCGCGCCAAGAACCTGGTCGCGGCCGGCGCCAACGAGCAGCGCCCGCTCTGGGCCTCGACCGGCGTCAAGGACCCGAGCCTCCCCGACACGCTCTACGTGACGCAGCTCGTCGCGCCGAACACGGTCAACACCATGCCCGAGAAGACGCTCGACGCGACCTTCGACCACGGTGTGATCACCGGCGACACCATCACCGGCAACTACGCCGACGCCAACGAGGTGCTCGACAAGCTGGCGGCGCTGGGCGTCGACTACGACGACGTGACCGCCACGCTCGAGCGCGAGGGCGTCGAGAAGTTCAACGTCTCGTGGGACGAGCTCGTCCAGACCGTGACCGACGCGCTCGAGGGCGCCAAGGCGCAGGCGGCGGCCAAGTGACCTTCCGCATCCACGTCACCGGCCCGGCCGCGGAGGCCGTCAAGACGGTGGTGCCGCAGCTGGTGGCCGACAGGGTCGCCTCCGGCATCACCGCCCAGGACCCGGCCCTCTGGGGCCCCGCTGCCGAGCCCGAGGCGTCCAAGCGCCTCGGCTGGGTCGAGGCGGTCGCCATCTCGCGTCCGCTGGTCGCCGAGATCGACGCCCTGCGCGAGGAGCTGCACGCCAAGGGCGTGAACCACATCGTGCTGGGCGGCATGGGCGGCTCCTCCCTCGCCCCCGAGGTCATCACCCGGACGGCGGAGGCCGAGCTGACGGTGCTCGACTCGACCGACCCCGGCCAGGTGCTCGACGCGCTGCGCGACCGGCTGGAGGCGACCGCTGTCGTCATCTCGTCGAAGTCCGGATCGACGCTCGAGACCGACAGCCAGAAGCGCATCTACGAGAAGTGGTTCCGCGACGCCGGCATCGACCCGCGCGAGCGCATCATCATCGTCACCGACCCGGGCTCCCCGCTCGACCAGGCGGCGCGCGAGGCGGGCTACCGCGTGTTCAACGCCGACCCGAACGTGGGCGGCCGCTACTCGGCGCTGACCGCGTTCGGTCTCGTGCCGTCCGGCCTCGCCGGGGTGGACATCAGCGAGCTGCTCGACGAGGCCGAGGCGACGCTGATCGAGCTCGCCGTCGACAACGACGAGAACCCGGGCCTCGTGCTCGGCGCCGCGATCGCCGGCACGAGCCCGCTCAAGGACAAGCTCGGCATCGTCGCGGACGGCACCCACATCGTGGGCTTCGCCGACTGGGCGGAGCAGCTGATCGCCGAGTCCACCGGCAAGGAGGGCACCGGCCTCCTCCCCGTGGTGCTCGACAAGCTCGCCCCGGAGCTGGAGTTCAAGCCCGCCGACCTCCAGGTCGTCCGGCTCGTCGCCAACGCCGAGGCGCACCACCTGTTCCCGGCCGACCGGCACGAGGGCGAGATCCTCGTCTCGGGCAGCCTCGGCGCCCAGCTCATCGTCTGGGAGTACGCCGTGGCGGTCGCCGGCCGCCTGCTCGGCATCAACCCGTTCGACCAGCCCGATGTGGAGGCCGCCAAGGCCGCCGCGCGCGCTCTGCTGGACAACCGGCCCGAGCCCGCCGCCCCGGCCTTCACCGCCGGCGGCGTCGAGGTGCGCACCACGGGCTCGTTCCTGGGCGACGCCACAACGCTCGACGCCGCGGTGGACGCGCTGCTCGCGCAGCTCGGCCCCGACGGGTACGTCGCGGTCCAGGCCTACGTCAACCGCATCGCGCTCCCCCAGCTCGCGGGCGTCCGCGACCTGCTCGCCGCCAAGGCGAAGCGGCCGGTGACGTTCGGCTGGGGCCCGCGCTTCCTGCACTCGACCGGGCAGTTCCACAAGGGCGGCCCCGCCGTCGGCGTGTTCCTGCAGATCACGGCCACGGCTCCGGAGGACCTCGAGATCCCGGACCGTCCGTTCACGTTCGGGCAGCTCATCCAGGCGCAGGCCGCGGGTGACGCCAGCGTGCTCGGCGAGCACGGCCGTCCGGTGCTGACCCTGACGCTCACGAACCCCGAGGCGGACGTCGTCTCGCTGTTCGAGGCCGTCAACTGACAGCGGCGCGCCGCGCCGACCAAGGAGATCGATGTCCCCGGTGGAAATCACCCCGGAGTTCAACCCGCTGCGGTTGCCCTCCGATCGCCGCCTCAACCGCATCGCGGGGCCCAGCAGCCTCATCATCTTCGGAGTGACGGGAGACCTCTCCCGCAAGAAGCTGATGCCCGCGGTGTACGACCTCGCCAACCGCGGCCTCCTGCCGCCCGGGTTCTCGCTCGTCGGGTTCGCCCGGCGCGACTGGGAGGACCAGGACTTCGAGAAGGTCGTCTACGACGCGGTGAAGCAGTACGCCCGCACCCCGTTCGAGGACGACGTCTGGAAGCAGCTCGCGCAGGGCATCCGGTTCGTCCCCGGCGAGTTCGACGACGACGACGCCTTCATCCGGCTCAAGGAGACGGTGGAGGAGCTGGACCGCGCCCGCGGCACGATGGGCAACCACGCGTTCTACCTGTCCATCCCGCCGAAGGCGTTCCCGCTCGTCACCGAGCAGCTCAAGAAGTCGGGGCTCGCCGACCAGTCCGGAACCGGCTGGCGGCGCGTCGTGATCGAGAAGCCGTTCGGTCACGACCTGCAGTCGGCGCGTGAGCTGAACGCGGTCGTCGAGACGGTGTTCCCGCCGGACTCGGTCTTCCGGATCGACCACTACCTCGGCAAGGAGACGGTCCAGAACATCCTGGCGCTGCGCTTCGCGAACGAGCTGTACGAGCCGATCTGGAACGCCAACTACGTCGACCACGTGCAGATCACCATGGCCGAGGACATCGGCGTCGGCGGTCGCGCCGGGTACTACGACGGCATCGGCGCGGCGCGCGACGTCATCCAGAACCACCTCCTGCAGCTGCTCGCCCTCACGGCGATGGAGGAGCCGATCTCGTTCAACGCGGCGGACCTCCGCTCCGAGAAGGAGAAGGTGCTCGCCGCGGTGCGCCTGCCCAAGGACCTCGCCACGTCGACGGCCCGCGGGCAGTACTCCAGCGGCTGGCAGGGCGGCGAGAAGGTCGTCGGCTTCCTGGAGGAGGACGGGATGAACCCCGAGTCCACCACGGAGACCTACGCGGCCATCAAGTTGGAGATCGGCACCCGCCGCTGGGCGGGCGTGCCGTTCTACCTGCGCGCCGGCAAGCGCCTCGGCCGCCGCGTCACCGAGATCGCGGTCGTGTTCAAGCGCGCCCCGCAGCAGCTCTTCGCGGAGTCGCAGACCAGCGCGCTCGGCCAGAACGCGCTCGTCATCCGCGTCCAGCCGGACGAGGGCGTCACCATCCGCTTCGGCTCCAAGGTCCCCGGCGCCGGCATGCAGGTGCGCGACGTGAGCATGGACTTCGGCTACGGCCACGCCTTCACCGAGGCGAGCCCGGAGGCGTACGAGCGGCTCATCCTCGACGTGCTGCTCGGCGACCCGCCGCTGTTCCCCCGCCACGAGGAGGTCGAGCTCTCCTGGAAGATCCTCGACCCGATCGAGGAGTTCTGGGCCGCCGAGGGCGGCCGGCCGGAGCAGTACCGTCCAGGAACCTGGGGCCCGCGCTCGGCCGACGAGCTGCTGGCCCGCGACGGCCGCGTTTGGAGGCGTCCATGATCGTCGACCTGCCCGCAACCACTGTCAGCAACATCTCGAAGGCACTGGTCAAGATCCGCGAGGAGGGCGGCGCGGTCGCCCTCGGCCGTGTGCTCACCCTCGTGATCGCCACCCACCTCGGTCAGGAGGAGGAGGCCATCGAGGCCGCCAACGACGCCTCCCGCGAGCACCCGATGCGCGTCATCGTGGTCTCGACCGAGGAGGAGCGCAGCCACGACGGCGAGGGCCGGCTCGACGCGCAGATCCGCGTCGGCGGCGACGCCGGCGCGAGCGAGGTCATCGTGCTCCGCGCCTACGGCGAGACCGCGAGCGACGAGGAGGGCCTGGTCACGGGCCTGCTGCTGCCCGACGCCCCCGTGGTCGTCTGGTGGCCCGGCGTCGCCCCGGCCAAGGTCTCCACCTCTCCCCTGGGCCGGATCGCCACGCGCCGCATCACCGACGCGTCGGCGCAGCCGAACCCGCAGGAGGCGCTGTACCACCTGGCCGAGACGTACGCGCCGGGCGACACCGACTTCGCCTGGACGCGGCTCACGCTGTGGCGAGCGCAGCTCGCCGCGGTGCTCGACCAGCCGCCGTACGAGCCGGTCACGTCGATCGAGGTCGCCGGCGCGGCGGACTCCCCGTCGACGCTCCTGCTCGCCGCCTGGCTGCGCCTGCAGCTCCAGGCGCCGGTGCACTACGACCTCGCGTCGCGCGCCATCGGCTCCGGCGGCATCCACGGGGTGCGCCTCGAGCGGCCCTCCGGCCCGATCGTGCTCGAGCGCGAGATCCCGAACGTGGCCAAGCTGTCGCAGCCGAACCAGCCCTCGCACGACCTCGCGCTGCCACGCCGGAACCTCCGCGACTGCCTCGCCGAGGAGTTGCGTAGGCTGGACCCCGACGACCTCTACGGTGAGGTCATCACCAAGGGTCTCGGGCTGCTCGAGGCCTCCGAAGAGGGAGCGGGCTCCAAGGCATGACGAACGAACGGCGGGTGCTCGTCCACCCCGACAAAGAGGCTCTGACGGCGTCGGTGGCCGCACGGTTCCTGACCAAGACCATCGACATCCTCGACGACCTCGACGGGGCGAACATCGCACTCACCGGCGGCACCATGGGCATCGCGGTGCTGGAGGCCGTCAACTCCTCCCCCGCCCGCGACACCATCGACTGGTCGAAGGTGCACTTCTGGTGGGGCGACGAGCGGTTCGTTCCGCGCGACGACCCCGAGCGCAACGAGCGCCAGGCCCGGGAGGCGCTGCTCGACCACATCGCCGTGCCGCCGGAGAACATCCACCCGTTCCCGGCCTCGGACGACATCGCCGACATCGACGAGGCGGCCCGTGTGTACGCCGCCGAGCTCGAGGCGTTCGCGTCGGAGGGCCAGCGGTTCCCGCGGTTCGACATCACGTTCCTCGGTGTCGGGCCGGACGGGCACATCGCCTCGCTGTTCCCCGACCGCGCGGGCATCCGTGAGACGGAGGCGACGGTGATCGCCGAGCGCGAGTCGCCCAAGCCGCCGCCGCAGCGGCTCAGCCTGACGCGTCCGGTGCTCAACGCCTCCGACCGCATCTGGCTGGTGCTGGCCGGCACCGACAAGGCGAGCGCTCTCGGCCTCGCCCTGGCGGGCGCCAGCTTCACCGAGGTTCCCGTCGCCGGCGCCAAGGGCCGGAAGCGCACGGTGTTCTTCGTCGACAAGGACGCCGCCGTCGACGTGCCGGAGAACCTCATCGCGCCGAGCTACTGACGCGATGAGCACCACGAGATGAGGGGACGCACGTCCCGGGTCGCCACCGCTGCGTTGATCGCGGCGGTGGCGATCCTCGTCACCGGCTGTTCTTTCCTCGGTCCCGCGGCGTCGCCGCAGCCGACGGCCTCCACGACGCCGACGCCCACGCCGACGGCCAGCGTCGTCACCGGTCTCCCGTACGCCCCGGCGACCCCGCCCGGCAGCAACGGCCACCTGCTCGACCTCTACCTGCCCGCGCCCACCGGCCGCCCCGCACCCGTTGTCCTCTGGACGGGCGGGAGCGCGTGGCGGGCGGACGACGGCGGTTCGACCGCGCCGATGCTGGCGGAGGTCCTGAACCCGCAGGGCTACGCCGTCGTCGGCGTCAACGTGCGCGCGAGCAGCCAGGCCCGCTTCCCGGCGCAGCGGAACGACATCGCGGCCGCCATCCGCTATCTCACGTCGGTGGCCGACCAGTACGAGCTCGACACCGACCGCCTGGTCGTCTCCGGCGACTCGTCCGGCGGCTGGGCGGCCCTCCAGGCGGGCCTGACCGGGCAGCCGGTGAAGGGTGTCGTCGCGTTCTACCCGCCGACCGACTTCGCCACCTTCGACGCGCAGCTCCCGGCGTGCGCCCACGGAGCCGCCGCCTCTGTCATGTGCATGACCACCGCGGGCTCGCCGATCGCGGCCGAGCTGGGATGCATCATGCCGACCTGTCCGCCGGCGCGACTGGCCGACGCCTCTCCGGTGAGCCATGTCGACGCCGGCGACCCGCCGATCCTGCTCTTCCACGGCATGCGCGACGACGTCGTGCCGTACCAGCAGAGCGTGGAGCTGGCGAACCGCGTGACCAACGCCGGAGGGACGGCCGACCTCGTGCTCGTCTCCACCCTGGGTCACTCGACCGCGCAGACGATCCTCGACGATCCGGGCTACCGGGCGCTGCTGCTCCGCTTCCTCGACGACGCCCTGAACTGACCCACGTCGCACGACGACGAGTCGCACGACGACGAAGAGCCCCCCCGGGGGGGGGGGGCGGGGGGGGGGTGGGGGGGGGGGGGGGGGGGGGGGGGGGGGGGGGGGGGGGGGCGG
>NZ_JBPGXM010000016.1:0-48102 GCF_056755495.1 Leifsonia sp. KNZ12-8B | reverse complement strand
GTGTAGACGATCGGCGCCGTGCCAGACGGTCGGTGAGCGTCCCATACGCGATGCTCGCCCCGGCCATCGTGCTGTTCGTGCTGTTCATGGCGGCGCCGATCGTCTACACGGTCGTCATGTCGTTCCAGACGGTGAAGGTGAAGGGGCTCGGCCTGGGGTCCGGCAGCAAGAGCCTCGAGTTCGCCGGGCTGTCCAACTACATCGACGCGGTGAGCGACCCCGAGTTCCTGGCGAGCGTGCTGCGGGTGCTCCTGTACGGCGCGGTGCTCATCCCCGTCATGCTGGGCCTTGCGCTGGTCTTCGCGCTGCTGCTGGACTCCCGGCGGTCGCGCGCCGTGCGCTTCAGCCGCGTCAGCATCTTCCTTCCGTACGCGGTCCCCGCGGTCATCAGCTCGCTGCTGTGGGGCTTCCTCTACCTTCCCTCGGTGAGCCCGTTCGCCTACCTGACGAAGCTCGTCGGCGGATCGCCGCTGAACATCCTCAGCCCGGACCTGATCATCTTCGCCGTCGCCAACATCGCGCTCTGGGGCGGCGTCGGCTTCAACATGATCGTGATCTACACCTCCCTCCGCGCCATCCCCACCGACATCTACGAGGCGGCCAGGATCGACGGCGCGAGCGAGGTGCAGATCGCGTGGCGGATCAAGATCCCCATCGTGATGCCGTCCCTCATCATGACCGCGCTGTTCTCGGTGATCGCGACGCTGCAGGTGTTCGCGGAGCCGACGACGCTGAAGCCGCTCACCAACGCCATCTCCAGCAGCTGGACGCCGCTGATGAAGGTGTACCGCGACGCCTTCATCCGGGGCGACATCTACTCCGCGGCGGCGACGAGCGTGCTGATCGCGCTCGGCACCTTCGTGCTCTCGTTCATCTTCCTGCGCGTCGTCCAGCGCAGGGCGTTCGGTCAGGAGGACTGACGATGGCCACGATCACCGCGACCGACGTGCCGGCGCTGCGCACCCGCCGCAGCAGCAGCTCCACGGAGCGCCCCAGCGTGTTCGGCACCGCCATCCTGCTGCTCGGCGCCGTCTACTGCCTCCTGCCGGTGTTCTGGGTGCTCACGGCCTCCACCAAGGACGGCTCGGAGCTGTTCTCGACCTTCACCCTGGCGCCCAGCTCGCACCTCTGGGACAACATCGTGGCCCTCACGCAGTACCGCGACGGTCTCTTCTGGCGCTGGATGGTCAACACCGCCCTCTACGCCGGCGTCGGCGCCCTCGTCTCGACCTACGTGTCGGCCCTCAGCGGGTACGTGCTGGCCCGCTTCGACTTCCCGGGCAAGGGCGCGGTGTTCTCCGTGCTGCTCATGGGCGTGCTCGTGCCGGGCGTCATCCTTGCCATCCCGCAGTACTTCCTGCTGGCCCAGGTCGGGCTGACCAACACCTACTGGTCGGTCCTCCTGCCGCAGCTGATCAGCCCCTACGGGATCTACCTGGCCCGCATCTACGCCGCGGCCGCCGTGCCGCCGGACGTGGTGGAGGCCGCGCGCACCGAGGGGGCGGGCGAGCTGCGCATCTTCCACGGCATCGCGCTGCCGATGATGGCGCCGGGACTGGTGACGATCTTCCTGTTCCAGTTCGTCGCGATCTGGAACAACTTCATGCTCCCGTACATCATGCTCGGCAACGACCAGCTCTTCCCGATCACGGTCGGGCTCTCCGGACTGCTGAACCAGGGAGCGACGGTCCCGGCGATGTACACACTCGTGATCACCGGCGCGCTGCTGTCCATCGTGCCCCTGATCATCCTGTTCCTGCTGCTGCAGCGGTTCTGGCGCGTGGACCTCGCCGCCGGCGCCGTCAAAGCCTGATCCGTCCCTAGAATTCCCTCATGGCAAGCGATGCGGCGCGACGACGGCCGACGATCAACGACGTCGCCGAAGCGGCCGGTGTGTCACGCGGAACCGTCTCCAGGGTGCTCAACGGCGGCCACTGGGTCAGCCCGGACGCGCACGCGGCCGTGACCGCCGCGATCAAGAAGACCGGCTACCGCATCAACGCGGCGGCCAGGAGCCTCGCGACAGCACGCGCCCACTCCATCGCCTTCCTGCTGACCGAGCCGCACCACCTGCTGTTCGAGGACCCGAACTTCTCGATCCTGATGCGGGGCGCGGCCGATGCGCTCGCGGAGCGCGACGTCTCCCTCGTGCTCATCATGGCCTCCACCCCGGACGAGCAGCGGCGCGCGGTCGAGTTCATCGCCGCCGGGTCGGTCGACGGGGTCCTGCTCGTGTCCTCGCACAGCGGGGGCCAGGGCTTCGTGTCGGCCATCAACCGCCTCGGCCTGCCCGCCGTCGCGTGCGGCATCCCGCTCGGGTTCGAGCGGAAGATGGGATACGTGACCGCCGACGACCAGGACGGCGCGCGCGAGATGGTCGACTACCTCCGGTCGACCGGACGTCGCAGGATCGCCCACCTCGCCGGCCCGCAGGACACCTCGGGCGGGCGCGGCCGCCTGGCCGGCTACCGGGAGGCGCTCGGCGACGCGTTCGACGAGTCCCTGGTGGCGTACGGCGACTACGGGCGTTCGAGCGGCGCGGACGGCATGCGGCACCTGCTCGAGACCGCACCGGACCTGGACGCCGTCTTCGCCGCGAACGACCGGATGGCCGCGGCGGCCATCGAGGTGCTGAAGGCGGCGGGCCGCCGGGTGCCGGAGGACGTCGCCGTCGCCGGCTTCGACGACTCGCCGGCCGCCCTCCAGAGCGATCCGCCGCTGACGACGATGCGCCAGCCGTTCGACCGGATCAGCCGGGCGATGGTGCAGATGCTGCTCGACGAGGTGGACGGCGGCGGCTACGCGGCCATCACGGTGCCGACGGAGCTCGTGGTCCGCGAGTCCGCGTAGCGCGCTCGGCCCGGGGCCTTCTTGTGTGCTCGTTCCCGGCTGTGAACGCTCCCAGTCATTCCATCGTCGTTCTCGCGAATGAAGCGCGCGCGCCGCTCTGGATTGCGGGCACACGATGTGCTACTACTGTGAGCGCACACAGTTTCCCGCAGCGCGGCGGCCGATGACGGCATCCCGCTGCCCGACCGGAAGGAGCGGTTCGTGCAACGACGACGACCGTTCGGAACACGCAGGCTCGCGCTCGGCGCGACCCTCGCGATCGCGACCATCGCCGCCGCGCTCGGCGGCACCACCGCAGCCCAGGCGGCGGGGACCGGGCCGGTGGAGGCCGGCATCACCGTCCCCAAGGTCGACGGCCTCTCCCCCGACTTCGCCATGGGCGTCGACGTCTCGTCGGTGCTCTCGCTCGAGGAGAGCGGCGTGGTCTTCCGCGACGACAGCGGCAGGGCCGCCGACGTCTTCGCGGTGCTCGCGCAGCACGGTGTGAACACCGTGCGCATCCGCGTCTGGAACGACCCGTTCGACGACGCCACCGGCCAGGGCTACGGCGGCGGGAACGTGGATGTGACGCGCGCCGTCGAGATCGGCAGGCGCGCGGCCGCGGCCGGACTCGGCGTGGACGTCGACTTCCACTACTCCGACTTCTGGGCCGACCCCGGCCGCCAGCTCGCGCCCAAGGCGTGGCAGAGTTTCACCGTCGACCAGAAGGCCACGGCGCTGCACGACTTCACGGCCTCCACCCTCCAGCGCTTCACGGCGGCGGGCGTGAACGTGAAGCTGGTCCAGATCGGCAACGAGACCAACAACGGCATCGCCGGCTACACGCGCGCCGGGACGGCGATCGACGCGCCCTTCGCCCAGCTGCTCCAGGCCGGCTCCTCGGCCGTGCGCCAGGTGCTGCCGCACGCGCTGGTGGCGGTGCACTTCACCAACCCGGAGACGCCCGGACGGTACGCGGCGTACGCGGCGGGACTGCAGCAGTACGGCGTCGACTACGACGTCTTCGCCAGCTCGTACTACCCCTACTGGCACGGCACGACCCAGAACCTGACCGCGGTGCTGAGCCAGATCGCGACGACGTACGGCAAGAAGGTCATGGTCGCCGAGACGAGTTGGGTCAGGACGCTCGACGACGGCGACGGCTTCGCCAACTCCATCGGCGACGCATCGCAGGCGACCCAGTACCCCGTCAGTGTCCAGGGCCAGGCGACCGAGCTGCGCGACGTCATCGCCGCCGTCGCGGCCGTCGGCCCCGCGGGGATCGGCGTCTCCTACTGGGAGCCGGCCTGGCTCCCGGTCGGCCCCCCGTCCGCCCTCGACGCCAACCGCGCGCTCTGGGAGCGGGACGGCTCCGGCTGGGCGACGAGCGCCGCGAGCGCGTACGACCCGGCGAACGTCGGCCCCTGGTACGGCGGTTCGTCGTGGGACAACCAGTCGCTGTTCTCGTGGAACGGCACCCCGCTGGAGTCGCTGAGCACCTTCTCGTACGTGCGCACCGGGGCCGTGGCGCCGCGTGCCGTGGTCTCCGTGGAGCAGCCGTCGATCACGGTCACGGATGGCCAGAAGGTGACCCTGCCCAAGACCGTCGCGGTCACCTACAACGACGGCAGCGTCGAGCACCCGAACGTGAAGTGGTCGAAGGCCGTCGACGCGATCCGCGGACCGGGCACCTACGCCATCCCCGGCACCACCACGAGCAAGCAGCCCACCGTCGCCACGGTGACGGTGGTGGCGCCGGAGCACGCGCTGAACGGCGGCTTCGAGGATGCGGACCTGAGCGCCTGGACCCTGAGCGGTCCCGCGGCCCGGCAGCAGACCTCCGACGCCCACACCGGCTCCTTCGCCGTGACGTTCTGGAGCGGCTCCGCGTACACCGCGACGGCCTCCCAGCACCTGACGGGCATCCCCGCGGGCACGTACGTGCTGCGCGCGACGACCCAGGGCACGAACAGCCCGGCCACCGACACGCGCACGCTGACCGCCCGCACGTCCGCCGGTACCTGGAGCGCCCCGCTGGAGTTCACCTCCTGGAACCAGTTCCACACGGCATCGGTCCCGGCGATCACGGTCGGCGCGGACGGCGTGGTCGACCTCTCGGCCTCGTTCACGCTGTCGGCCGGCGCCTGGGGCGTGCTCGACGACGTGAGCCTGGTGGATGCGGCGTCGCTCGCGACCACGGACACCGACAAGTCCTCGCTCGCCTCGGCCCTCGCCTCGGCGCGGTCGATCGACCGGTCGGCCTACTCGGCGGTGTCGCTCGACCGGCTGGACGATGCGGTCGCGACCGGTGACGTCGTGATGGTGAGCCCGCGGGCGACCACGCAGGATGTGGCGGCGGCGGCCCGGGATTTGGCGAAGGCGATCTCGCAGTTGAAGAAGGGGCGGGCGTAGGGACGCCACCCCTACACTGCCCCTATGGATGGCAACGGGGACTCCGCCCGGGTCGCGCCCGGTCGCGCATGGATCGCGGGCGGGGTCCTCTTCCTCGCCTCCGTCATCGTCGGGGTCGGCCTCCAGCCGGTGTTCCCGACATATGCGGGCGGGACGATCGTCGCGACGCTGCTCTTCTCGGCCGCGCTGGTCGTTCTCGCGCTCGGCGTCGGCGGACGCGGGAGCGTCACCGCTCGCCGGCCGTTGGGCACCGTCGCCATGTGCGCGCTCGCGGTGTGGACGCCCGCGGTGGCGGTCGTCCAGCAGCTCGCGGGCGTCTGGCTCATCTCGACCGGATCCTCGATGGTCTACGGGTACGTCACGGCACTGGTGCAGTTCGCGCTCGCGCTGGTCGTCGTCGTGCAGATCGTCCGTGCTCGCGTCGTCCCGGAGCCGTGGGTGTGGTCGCCCGCCTGTGTGCTCGCGGCGATGGCCGCGCTGTGGCTGGTCGAGCAGCTCCCGGTCGCCGCCGAGCCGGCGGTCGCGTCGGTGCTGCTGTCGCTCGAGGGACTCGTGCGAACGGCGGCTCCCATCCTCTACGGCGTCGTCTCGATCTCCTTCGCCGGCCGGGTTCCAGCGGCCCCGCCGGAGTCGCGGGTGGCCCACCCGACGCGGACGCGCCGGGTGTCGTCCTGAGCGGGATGAGGTCGCCGACACGCCGGGGGCGTTGACGCCTCCGCTCTGAGGCGTTGGATGGCGGACAGCGGCAACGAGACCGGGAGGAACACCATGGCGACGGTGAGCGAGTTCGTGATCGACCGGATCCGGGAGTGGGGCGTCCGGCGCGTCTTCGGGTATCCGGGCGATGGCATCGGGGAGTTCGACGGCGCACTCGGCAAAGCCGAGCGTGCCGGCGAAGGGCTCGAGTACATCCGGCCGACCCACGAGGAGATCTGCGCCTTCATGGCGACGGCGCACGCCAAGTTCACCGGCGAGGTGGGGGTGTGCATCGCGACGTCCAGCCCGGGCGGCTTCCACCTCCTGAACGGCCTCTACGACGCGAAGATGGACAACCAGCCGGTCGTCGCCATCGTCGGCCAGCAGGGTCTGGACTCGCTGGGCACCTTCAACCAGCAGGAGAGCCACCTGGAGCGGACGTTCTCGGATGTCGCCGCCTACGTGCAGACGATCGTGTCGCCCGCGCAGGCGCAGGCCGTCGTGGACACCGCGTTCCGCACGGCGATCACCCGCCTGCAGCCGTGCGTGATCATCCTTCCGCACGACGTGCAGGGCCAGAAGATGGTGGAGCCCGGTGCCGAGATGTGGCAGTCGCGGTCCAGCGCCGTCGCACCATCGACCCGTCTCGCCCCTCCGCTGGAGCAGCTGGAGGCCGCGGCCGCGATCATCAATGCGGGCGAGCGGGTCACCTTCCTGGTCGGCGCGGGCGCCAACGGCGCGACGGCCGAGATCCTCCACGCCGCGGAGCTCGTCGGCGCCGGCATCGTCACCAGCCTGCGCGGGAAGCACGTGGTGCCGTCGGACGTGCCGTTCCACACCCAGCAGCTCGGCCTCCTCGGCTCGCGGGCGAGCTCCCAGCAGATGAAGGACTGCGACACCCTCGTCCTGCTGGGCACGAACTACCCGTACGGACAGTTCCTGCCCGCGACGGGCCAGGCGCGAGCCGTGCAGGTCGACCTCCGCCCGGAGCAGCTCGGCATGCGGTACCCCACCGAGGTGAGCATCTGGGCCGACGTGAAGACGACGCTCGACGGCCTCCTCCCCCTGCTGACCCGCACCGAGGACCGCTCCTGGCAGGAGAAGGTCGCCGCCGACATGGCGAAGTGGGACGACGAGCTGACCGCGCAGGCCGAGCAGACGTACGACGACGGCGTGAACCCCCGCCGGGTGTACCAGGAGCTGAACAAGCGCCTCCCCGCCGGGGCGATCGTCACCGCCGACGCCGGCACGACCGCCGACTGGTACGGCCACTACATCCGGCTGCACGACGGGATGCTCGGCGACCTCTCCGGGCGGCTCGCCAGCATGCTCGCGGCGATGCCGTACGCGGAGGCGGCGAAGTTCGCGTTCCCCGACCGGCCCGTGGTGTGCACGATCGGCGACGGTGCGTTCCAGATGCTGGGGATGAACGAGCTCATCACGATCAAGAAGTACCTGTCCCGCTGGGCGGACCCGACCTTCATCGTGCTCGTGCTGCACAACGATGACCTGACGCAGGTCTCGTGGGAGATGCGGACCGAGGACGGCAACCCGGTGTGGTCCACTTCGCAGGACGTGGAGTCGGTCGACTACGCCGGCTGGGCGCGGCTCCTCGGGTTCAACGGCATCACCGTGACGGAGGACGACGACGTCGCGGCGGCCTGGGACGCGGCGTTCGCGCACCGCGGCGTCACGCTGATCGACGCGCACACCAGCAAGAACGTGCCGCCCCTCCCGCCGCACATCACGTTCGAGTTCGCGAAGAACACCGCGAAGGCGCTCCTCTCCGGCGATCCCGAGGGCTTCGGCGCGATCAAGGACTCGGCGACGTCGCTGGTGACCGAGGGGGTGGAGCGGGTGAAGGGGGCGCTGCGGCGGGACGACCACGGCCGCGGCGACGACGAGGGCTGAGCCGACGCGGTCGGCGCTCGCGCCCGACGGCCGCACGCGCATCATTCGCAACACCGGCCGCCGTGCACCCATAATGAGCGTGGGGGCTGCGGCTCTGCGAAGCAGAGAGGACCTGTGATGGCGCAACCGGTGGAGGCTGTCGACGTTCTTCGACGCAACAACGTGCGCGAGAGCGGCGATCCCGCCGGACGGCCCATCGTCTTCGCCCACGGGTTCGGCTGCAGCCAGGAGATGTGGCGCAGGGTCGCGCCGCACTTCGAGCGCGACCACCGGGTGATCGTGTTCGACCACGTCGGCGCCGGGGAGTCCGATGTCTCCGCGTACGACCGCGGCAAGTACGACACCCTGGGCGGCTACGCCGACGACGTGCTCGACATCGTCCAGACCCTCGACCTGCGCGATGTGGTCTTCGTGGGGCACTCGGTCAGCGCGATGATCGGCGTGCTCGCCGCCACGCGCGACCCGTCGCGCTTCGCCTCCCTCGTCCTCGTCGGTCCGTCGCCGCGCTACATCGACGACGCCGGCTACGTCGGCGGCTTCACGCGAGCGGACATCGACGGCCTGCTCGACGCACTCGACGCGAACTACTTCGGCTGGTCGGAGACGATGGCGCCGATCATCGCGGGCGACGCCGAGCACCCCGAGGTCGGCGCCGAGCTCACCGAGAGCTTCTGCCGCACCGACCCGGCGATCGCGGCGCACTTCGCGCGCGTGACGTTCCTCTCCGACAACCGCCGCGACCTCCCGGACGTCACTGTTCCCACCCTCGTGCTGCAGTGCGACGACGACGTGATCGCACCCCAGCCGGTGGGCCGGTACGTCGCCGAGCACATCCCGGGCAGCGTGTTCCAGCAGCTCGCGGCGAAGGGCCACTGCCCCAACCTGTCGGGCCCGGAGGAACTCGCCGCCGCGATCAGGGCGTACCTGGGATGAGCGACAGGCCGACCGTCGCGCCCGCCGGCCTCAGCGCCGACGACCTCAGCGCCGACGACCTCAGCGCCGACGACCTCTACGACCGGGCCCCCTGCGGTCTGGTCACGCTGACCGAGGACGGCCGCATCGCCCGGGCGAACGCCACCTTCGCCCGGTGGATCGGTCGCGGCGGCGAAGCGGTCGTCGGGACGCCGCTGACCGCCTGGCTGGAGCCGGGCGGGCGCATCTTCTACGAGACGCGGTTCCTCCCCGTGCTGAGCCTCCAGGGGGAGGTGCGGGAGGTCGCGCTCTCGTTCCGCACGTCCGACGGCGCCGCCATCCCCGTCCTGGTCAACGCGGTCGTCGACCGGAGCCGGGAAGCTCCCGTCACGCATCTCGCCATCTTCGACGCCAGCGAGCGGCAGGGCTACGAGCGGCAGCTGCTCGGCGCGCGCCGGTCGGCCGAGAGCTCGGAGACGCGCACGCGGGTGCTGCAGAACGCGACGACGGCCTTCGGCGACAGCGAGACCGTGGAGTCGGTCGCCCAGGCCCTCGCCGACAGTGCGCGCGCAGGACTCGACGCGAGCGCCGCCGCCGTGTTCCTCGCCGGCCATGAGCCGCGCCTCGCCGGCGGTACCGTGCCGCTCGACGCCGCGCTCCTCCCGGGTGGCCTGCCCGCCGCGGGGGCCGTCGCCACCGACATCCTGATCTGGAGCATCGACTCCGCCTCCGCCATCACCGACGACCCGGCGACCGTCGCGGCGCTCCGTGCGGCCCGCCTGGAGTCGCTCCTTGTCGCTCCGCTGCTGCGCGGGACCGAGCTCATCGGCACCCTCGCCTGCTACTTCGCCCGCGAGCCGGAGCTCGACGACCACCTCCTGGAGCTGACCCGCGCGCTCTGCCGGCAGGCGGCGCAGACCCTGGCCCGGCTGCAGCTGCAGGCCCAGCTCGCCGCGCTCGCCCTGCACGACCCGCTCACCGGGCTCGCGAACCGGGTCCTGCTGCGCAGCCACATCACGCAGAGCGTCACGACCGCCCTCGAGCACGGGCACCCGCTCGCGCTGATCTTCGTCGACCTCGACGACTTCAAGTCCATCAACGACGAGCTCGACCACACCGCGGGCGACACGGTCCTGCAGCTGGTCGCCGCCCGGCTCCGCGGCGCGGTCCGCAGCGAGGATCTGGTGTGCCGCTACGGCGGCGACGAGTTCATCATCGTGTGCCAGGACACCGACGAGGAGCAGGCCGCGATCGTCGCGGAGCGCATCCGCGTCGCGATCCGCCAGCCGCTGAGCGCCGCCGGCTGGCAGCGCACGATCACCGCCAGCGTCGGTGTCACGGTCCACTCGACCGGCCCCGCCCGTCTCCTCGACGAGGCCGAGCTGCTCCGCGTCGCCGACAAGGCGATGTACCAGTCGAAGGACCGCGGGAAGGACCGGGTGAGCGTGCTGGCGTACTGACGCCTCAGCACTCCACCACGTTCACCGCCAACCCGCCGCGGCTCGTCTCCTTGTACTTGTCGCTCATGTCGGCGCCGGTCTGGCGCATGGTCTCGACGACCGCGTCGAGGGAGACGATGTGGCTCCCGTCGCCGTGGAGGGCGAGCCGGGCGGCGGTGACGGCCGTGCTCGCGGCGACGGCGTTGCGCTCGATGCACGGGATCTGCACGAGTCCGGCGATCGGGTCGCAGGTGAGGCCGAGGTGGTGCTCCATCGCGATCTCGGCGGCGTTCTCGACCTGCTGCGGCGTGCCGCCGAGCACGGCGCAGAGGCCCGCGGCGGCCATCGCGCAGGCCGAGCCGACCTCGGCCTGGCAGCCTCCCTCGGCACCGGAGATCGACGCGTTCGCCTTGATGACGGAGCCGATGGCCGCGGCGGTGAGCAGGAAGGTGCGGGCGCCCGCGTCGCTCGCATCCGGCGTCGTGCTCCACCAGTGCTGCAGCACGGCGGGGAGGATGCCCGCTGCGCCGTTCGTAGGCGCGGTCACGACCCGGCCGCCTGCGGCGTTCTCCTCGTTCACGGCGAGCGCGTACGCCTGCAGCCAGCCCGGGGACGCCGGGTTGCCCTCGGCGTCGAGCCGCGCTCGCATCCCCGCGGCCCTGCGCTGGACGGCGAGGCCGCCCGGGAGGGTCCCCTCCGTGCGGAGCCCGGCGTCGATGCAGGCGCGCATCGCCGCCCACACCGCGTCGAGACCGTCCTCGACCTGCCGGGGCGACCGCTGCGCCGTCTCCGCCTGCCACGCGACATCGGCGATCGAGCGGCCGCCCTCGCACAGGGCGAGCAGGCTGCTCGCGTCGTGGAAGACCGGGCCCGAGGTGGCGGCCGGCGCGTCGACGCCCTCGCCGCGACGCCGGATGAAGCCGCCCCCGATCGAGAAGTAGGTCTCCTCCAGCACGGGCTCGCCGATGCCGTCCGCCCGCGCCAGCAGCCGGAGGGTGTTCGGGTGCTCGAGCCCGCGCCGGAACGGCTCGAAGCCCACATCCGAGGTCGAGAACGCCACGGGACGCACCCCGCCGAGGAGGAGCGGCGCGCCGTCGGCATGCTCCGACCACGCGCCGCGGACGGCGGCCGGGTCGCACGTCTCGGGCTCGAGCCCCGCCAGCCCCGCGACGAGGGCGTCGGGGGTCCCGTGGCCGAGTCCCGTGGCGGCGAGGGAGCCGTACAGCGTCGCCTCGATCCGCACGATGCCCGGCGTCGCGGCGGCCCGCCGGGCGAAGTCCAGGCCGGCGCGCATCGGCCCGACCGTGTGCGACGACGAGGGCCCGATCCCGATCGAGAAGAGCTCCAGCGCCGAGGTGTACACACCGGGACGACCCGGGCCGCGCTCGGCGGTCCGGGTCGTCCCCATCGAGAGGTCGGTCACGTCGTGCTCAGTCCTCGCTCGCGGGCACCCGGGTCGCGCCGTCCGGTCGCGCGGCCTGCCGCGCCAGCAGGTCGGCGCGCGACTCCGGGTCGAGCGCCGCGGTCACCGCGGCCCAGGCGAGCCCGATCGCCGCGTCGACGACCGCCACGTCGGCCTCCGGGGTCACGGCGTCGGCCGCGAACTCCGCCGTGTGCGGCGGGGCGACCGAGCCGCGGACGGCGATGCCCGGGTGGATGGACGGCACGACCTGCGACACGTTGCCCATGTCGGTCGAGCCTCCCGTCGCGCCGCCCTCGAGGACCAGCGGCTCTCGGCCGAGCTCGGTCAGCGCCTCGTTCCACGCCGTCGCCAGCAGCGGCTCCTGCAGGAGGTTGGCGTAGCGCGGCTCGGTGCGCACGTACTCCCACGAGCAGCCGGAGGCGAGCGCCCCGGCCTCGAAGCACGCGAGCACCCGGCGGCGGGCGTCCGTCAGCTCGTCGAGGTCGAAGGCGCGCACCTCGAGGTCGACCACCGTGCGGGCCGGGATGATGTTCGTCACGTCGCCGCCCTCGGTGATGATCGCGGCGACGCGCACGCCGCGGCCGAGCTGCTGGCGGAGGAGGCCGACGGCGGTCAGCGCGATCGTCGCGGCATCCAGGGCGTTCACGCCGTTCTGGGGCGCGGCCGCCGCGTGGGCCGGGCGGCCCAGGAAGGTCACCCGCAGCCGGTCCACCGCCTGGCTCGTGAAGGCGTCGCAGCGGATGTCCACCCCGGGAGCCCCGTGCACCATGAGGGAGACGGTCGCGTCCTCCCAGGCCCCGGCCTCCAGCATGACGACCTTGCCGCCGCCGTGCTCCTCCGCGGGCGTGCCCAGCAGCTTCACGGTGATGCCGGCGTCGTCGGCGATGGCGGCCAGGCCGAGCGCGGCGCCGAGACCGGCCGCGGCGATGATGTTGTGGCCGCACGCGTGCCCGATGACGGGGAGGGCGTCGTACTCGGCGCAGACCGTCACGACGAACTCGCCGTCGCCGTACGTCGCCTCGATCGCCGTGTCGAGTCCGTACACCCCGGTCGCGACCGTGAAGCCGGCCTCGCGCAGCGCCGCGGCGACGACTCCTGCGGCGTAGTGCTCCTGGAACGCCGTCTCGGGGTGGTCGTGGATGTCGTGGCTGAGCTCGACCAGACCGGGGCCGGCGGCGCGGATGGCCGCCTCGACGGTGCGCTTGGCGTCCTCCAGCCCGGTGCCGGTGCTGGATGCGGTGTCGGTGATGGTCATGCGGTCTCTCCTGTTGCGAGGGTGGTCGGTACTGCGGTGATGGGCTCGGGCTCGGTCTCGATGTGGCCCGCGGTGCTCGCCGTGCGCGGCTCGCGGATGAGGAGCGAGAGGACGACGACGGCCAGACCGATCGCGGCGCAGATCGCCCAGACCGCGACGTAACCGGCGTAGGAGGTCGTGGTCACGGCCGTCGACCCGGAGCCGATGGTGGTGAGGAAGCTGGCCATGACGAGCGCGAACAGCGCGCCGGCCACGGCACCCGCGGCGGTGCGCGAGGTGTTGTAGAGCGCCGAGGCGATGCCGACGGAGTCCGCGGGCGCGCGCTTGACCACGATGGTCGGCAGCACGGCGATGAGCACGCCGTTGCCGAGGCCGCCGAGGACCATCGCGACCACGACCAGCCCGAGCGACGTGGACCAGGCGATCAGGGCGAGGTAGCCGACCATGACCAGGACCCCGCCGACGACCAGGGCCAGCCGGGCGCCGATCCGCGTGGCCAGCCGGTCGCCCAGGGTGGCGGCGACGAAGGCGGCGAGCGCCGTGACGAGGCTGACGATCCCGACGGTGCCCGCCGAGACGCCGAGTCCGAACCCGACCGTCGCCGGGTCGGAGAGCAGGTACACGGTCGACGCGGTCTGGCTGCCGAACAGCTGGGCGCCGAAGAGGAACGCGATCACGATCGGCAGGCCGACGCCTCCCTTCGTCAGCACGCGGAGGTCGATGAGCGGATGCGCGACGCGGCGCTCGACGGCGACCCAGGCGGCGACGAGTGCGACGCCGACCAGGATGACCAGCCAGGTGACCGGGTTCGCCCAGCCCCAGGTGGCCGCGTTGGAGATTCCGCCGAGCGCGACCAGGAGGCCGACGCCCAGCAGCGCGGCGCCGACCCAGTCGATGCGCCCGGTCGCGCGCGTCTTCGACTCGGGCACGAGGAACGCGACGACGGGGACGCAGATCGCGAGGAAGATCGCCGGGACCCAGAGCACCAGCCGGAGGTTGGCCGTCGCGGTGAACAGCAGCCCTGCGCCGAGCGCGCCGAGCGCCGCGCCGAAGGTGAGCGCGCCGACCAGCTTGCCGATCGAGCGGCCGGAGGACTTCTCGTCGCGGTCGCGGACGATGGCGAACTCCAGCGGGAGGAAGGCGGCGAGCGGCGCCTGCAGCGCCCGGCCGAGGAGCAGCACCCCGAAGTTCGGGGCGATCGCGACGACGATGGAGCCGAGCGCGACCAGGGCGGCGGAGACGGTCAGCATCCGCTTGTGGCCGTACCGGTCGCCGAGCTTGGCGATGATCGGGACGAACACGACGGTGGCGAGCATGTAGCCCGCGCTGACCCAGTTGAGCGTGGCCGCGCTGACCCTGAACTCTGTGCCCATCGCCGACAGCAGCACGGGATACCAGCCCTGCAGCATGCCGCTGCCGAGCTCCATGACGACGAGGAAGCCGACCACTCCACGGAAGGCCGCGCGCGACGACGCGGGAGGGGCGGTGACGGATGGTGCCCGATGGTTCACAAGAGGCTCCTTGCTCTGGGGGGAAGTGTTCGGGCGAGAATATGAAGGCAACGATTCCCCCGGCGATGAATGCAGGAAAATGGTCGAAAACTCCCCCTTGGCGCAGGATTCGGTTTTGACGGATCTCGATCAGCGACTCATCCACGCCGTCCAGATCGCCCCGAGGGCGTCGTGGGCGGCGCTGGCCCCGATCGTCGGGGCCGACCCGGTCACGCTCGCGCGACGCTGGGCCCGGCTCACCGACGACGGGCTCGTGTACGCGACCGGGTACGGCGCCACGGCCAACATGCTGCTGTCGCTGATCGAGTTCGAGTGCATCCCCGGCGAGACGCTGAACGTGGCGACCGCGCTGGCGGCCGACCGCGAGGCGTTCACCATCGACCTCACCGCGGGCGGACGCGACATCCTCGTCAGTCTCATCACGCACGACGCGGCGGAGCTGAGCACCTGGACGCTGGAGCGCATCCGGTCGATCGCGGGCGTGCGCTCCATGCGCACCCACCTGGTCTCACAGCCGGTCGCGGACGCGCGCAACTGGAGGCTGCGGGCGCTCTCCCGCACGGAGGTCGCCGCGGTCGAGTCGGCCGACCGCCGCGCCGCCACGCCCATGCCCCGCCTCGCGGCCGAGCAGCTCGCCTCGCTCACCGAGCAGCTCGCCATCGACGGACGCGCGCCGATCGCCGAGATCGCCGAACGCTCGGGCGTCGCACCGCGCAAGGTGCGGGACGCCATCACGGCACTGCGTGCCTCCGGCCGGCTCGTCATCCGCGTCGACATCGCGCGGGCGCAGACCCCCTGGCCGGTCTACGCCTGGTACTTCCTCCGCGTCCCCGCCTCCATGGTCGCCTCGGTCGGACCCCAGCTCGGCCGCATGGAGGAGGTGCGGCTGGTCGTCACGACGGTCGGCGAGTACAACGTGATCATGGCCGTCTGGCTGCGCACCCTCCAGGACGTCAACCGCCTGGAGGCGATCATCGAGGAGCGCCTCCCCGGCGTCACGATCGCCGACCGCTCGGTGGTCCTGCGGACGGTGAAGCACCTCGGGCACTTCCTCGACGAGCGGGGGCAGGCGACGGGTGAGACGGTGCCGATGGGGTGACGGGTTGATCGCGACTACTCGGCGCCCAGCTCCACCGTCGCGCCGGCGACGCCCCCGGCTGCCTCCACCTCCACCCGCACCGGACCAGAGCCGGTCCGGCGGATGACGACGAGGGCCGCGCCGTCGAACGTCTCCTGATCCGGTCCGTCGTATCCGCCGCTCGGCGCCGGGTTGCCGCTGCCCACCGCCGCGAGCACCCCATCCCCGTCGACACGGACGGTGATGGCCTGGTCTGCGCTCGTGTGGGTCCGGCCTTCGGCGTCGGTGACGGCGACACCGATGAACGCCAGGTCGCCTCGACCGCCCTCCTCCGCTCTCAGGGCCAGGCGGTCAGGAGCCCCTGCGCTGACGAGCGCCCACGATTCGGCGCGGCGGCCCTGGCGGATGGCGGTGGCCGTGAGGGTGCCGGGCTGGTACGCCACGGCGAACTCGGCCTTGTAGCGGTGGTCGGGGCCGGCCGGCGCGACGCCGACGACCTCCCCGTTCAGGGCGAGCTCCACCTGATCCGCATCGCTGTAGACCTCGACCGCGAGGAGGGCGCCCTCGTGACCGTCCCACGTCCAGCCGGCGATGCTGTCGCTCCACGTCCACGGGCCCGCCGCGAAGGTCTTGCCCTCGTTCCCCGGCCGGCACACCGCGATGTAGGGCTCGCGACGGAGTCCGAAGACGATCTCGCGGTAGTAGGAGGCAGGACGGCGGCCGCCGACCAGGTCGAGGTCTCCGCACCAGGCGGCGATCCAGGGATACGGCCCGCTCAGGCTCGGGGTCTCACCCTCCTCGAGGTGGTTGGGGCGCCCGATGCCCACCTCCCCGAGGTAGTCGAATCCCGTCCAGGTGAAGTCCCCGATGACGTGATCGTTCGCCGTGACCAGCGCCCAGTTGTGGTCGATCCGTGTCGGGAACGTCTCCGTTCCGACGATCACCCGGTTGGGGAACAGCTCCTTGTCCATGACGTAGCGGGCGTCGAGGTAGTTCATGCCCGCGACATCCAGCACTCCGAAGGACTCGGCGGTCTTCTCGGTGACCAGCGGCGACGCACCGATCTGGTTCATGAACTCGCCGGGGCCGGCCATGAGGGTGTTGATCCCGACACCCTCGTCCGCGTCCTCCCCCCGCTGCGCGGCGAGGGTCTTGAGGTCGTCCATGACGGCGAGCATGCCGTTGACCGCGTTGGTGACGAACCGGGTCGGGTCGAGATCGCGCACCTTCTCGGCGAGCGCGCGGCCGGTGAGACCGCCGTCGGGCGAGCCGGTCTCCGGGATCTCGTTGCCGATGGAGTACAGGATGACGGACGGATGGTTGATGTCCTTCCTCACCAGCGATTCGACGTCGCGCTCCCACCACTCGGCGAACCGGAGGGAGTAGTCGTGCGGCATCTTGTTCGAGGTCCACACGTCGAAGGTCTCGTCCATCACGTACATCCCGAGCCGGTCGCACGCCTCGAGCATCGCGACGCTCATCGGGTTGTGCGACGAGCGGATGGCGTTGAAGCCCGCCTCCTTGAGCAGCCGGACCCGGCGCTCCTCCGCATCGGCGAACGTGGCCGCGCCGAGGATCCCGTTGTCGTGGTGCACGCAGGCGCCGCGGAGCTTCACCGTCCTCCCGTTGACCCGCAGCCCGTGCACGGGGTCGACCTGGAGTCTCCGGATGCCGAACGAGACGGAGCTGTCGTCGATCGTCGACCCGTCCGCCGCGAGCTGCACCCGCGCGCTGTAGAGGGCGGGGCTCTCGGCGCTCCACAGCCGCGGGGCCGCGACGTAGAGCCGCTGGCGGCTGCGCGACTCCCCGTTCGCGTCCACGGTCACCGGCACGGATCCGCCGGCGACCGTCGCTCCGTCGGCGTCGAGGAGCTCCACGGCGACATCAACGGTCTGGCGCCGGGTGCCGGCGTTCGCGACGGTCACATCGACCTCGACGACCGCGCCCTCGGCGTCGATGTCGTCCGCGCTCACCCGCACGCCCCCGACGGGGAGGTGCACGGCTGGCCCGACGTGCAGCCAGACGTCGCGGTAGATCCCCGCGCCCGTGTACCACCGGGAGTCCTCCCCCTGGCGGCAGTCGACCTCGATCAGGTTCTCCTCGCCGGCGAGGAGGAACCGGTCGGCGTCGATCGTGAAACCGGAGTACCCGTAGGGCCGCTGGCCGGCGAAGGCGCCGTTGATGTGGACGGTCGCATCGCGGTAGACACCCTCGAACTCGAGGACCACGCGCGCGTCGTCGAGATCGGCCGGGGCGAGGAAGGTCTTCCGGTACTGGTACGCGCCGGCAGGGAAGTACGCGACGGCGCCGTCTCCGGCGGGGTCGCGCTTCTCGTGGATGAGCGCGTCGTGCGGGACCACCGCGTCCACGTAGGGCGCACTCGCCCCGCCGAGCTCGGCGAACGGGTTGACCGCGCGGCGGTACTGCCAGCCGTCGTTGAACGTGGTGCGCTTCATCGGGTCTCCTCCGGGGTTGCAGGGGTGGTCGTTCCGGCGGACTTCTCCGCACGGCGGGCCGCGAGATCGCGCTGGATCCGCGAGAGGTTCTTGTCGATGTTCAGGAACCAGATGATGACGCCCATCAGCACGGCGACGATCAGCGGGAGCCACAGGTAGAGGAAGATCTCCATGCTCACCGCCGACGCCGGCTGAGTGGATGCCTGGCCGTCGTAGTCGCCGGCGGCCAGCAGCCAGCCCACGAGCGCCACGCCGAGACCGGCGCCGAAGTTCTGCCCGGCGGTGGCTGCGGCGTACGTCATCCCGTCGAGGCGGTATCCGCTCTTCCACTCCCCGTAGTCGACCACGTCGGCCACCAGGGCGAAGAGGCCGGCGGCGGCCGGGATGCCGCCGACCGCGCGGACCAGGCCGCCGACGATGACGAGCGTGAGATTCGTGGGGTCGATCAGCGAGATGACCGCGCCGAGGATGGTGACGACCACGCCGACGAGGATGAGCCTGCGCTTGCCGAACCTGGCGATGATCGCGGGCATGAACCAGAGCCCGACGATCAGCGGGAGCAGCTGGACGAGGCCCAGGAAGCTGTAGATGTTCGGGTCGCCGAGCACGTCCTTGGCGTAGTAGACGCCGACTCCTGCCGTGCCGGTGAGCATGTAGTTGAGCAGGAAGAACGCGAACGCGAGGAAGAAGTACGGGTTGCGGAGCAGGATGCCCAGCGATGTCCGGAGCGGGAGCTTGTTGCCGTCGTCCTGCGTGATCGTGCCCTTCACGCGCTCCTTGGTTCCGAAGAACACGATCAGGAAGGTGACGGCCGAGATCGCGCCGTAGACGATCGAGATGAGCGTCCAGCCGCCCTGCCCGCCGCCGTTCGCCGTCACGACCGGGATGGTCACGAAGTTCACGACCAGGGTGGTGACGAGGGCGAAGAACGTCCGGATGACGGTGAGCGACACCCGCATCGTCGAGCTGCTGGTGATGACCGAGAGCAGCGTGTGGTACGCCAGGTTCGACCCGACGAAGCCGACGCCCAGGCAGATGAAGTACATGACGAACGCGTAGATCTCCTTCGCGCCCGTCCCCAGCCCGGCGGGGATGTTGAACAGCAGGATGAAGGAGATCACCACGACCGGGGTCGCGAACAGGATCCAGGGCCGCGCCTTGCCCCATCGGGTGGAGGTCCTGTCGATCAGCGTGCCGATGATGAGGTCCATCGTCCCGTCGAGCACCCGCCCGAACAGGAGCAGGGTGCCGGCGACGGCGGCGCCGATGCCGACCGTGTCCGTGAAGTAGAACAGCAGGAACGCGGAGATCGGCGCGAAGATCAGGTTCCCGCCGATGTCGCCGACACCGTATGCGAGGCGCTCGCGGATCGTGAGCCGCTGGCCGCTCGTGTCGCCGACCGCCTGCCCGACCGCGGTCGCGGCCAGCGAGGCGGTCAGCGACTCCTCGGCGCTCAGCGCGACGGCCGCTCGTTGCTGCTCAGCCGACGTGCGGGTGGAATCCTTCGCCATTGTTGACTCCCTCGTCAAGAGTGGGACCGGTCACATACCGGTTGGTGTCACGTGTCAGTGACACGCGCCACTACCGTAGATGGCGCCGGTGTCACGTGTCAATAGCGTGTGGCAGACTGGGACCATGACGGTGGATGCGCGTCCCACGCGGCGAGCGACGAGCAAGGACGTCGCGGCACGTGCAGGCGTCTCCCGCTCGACGGTCAGCCAGATCCTCAACGGCGACGACCGGTTCCCCGAGGCGACCCGCGCACGCGTCCAGGCGGCGGCAGAAGCTCTCGACTACCGCCCCTCACGGGCGGGGAGGGCGCTGGTCACCGGCCTCAGCGACATCGTCGTCATCGTCGTCCCCAACGCCACGTTCGGGCCCCACCTCCAGGACTCCGTCGACCGGATCGCCGGGGCCACCGCCACAGAGGGCATGAGCGTCGTGGTCCGCTTCGCGACCGCACGCGACGACTCCACCGTCACCTCGGTGCTCGATCTGCGGCCGACGGCCGTCGTCGACTTCGGAGTGCTGAGCACCGAGCAGCGCGAACGCATCGAGGCCATCGGGACGCACGTCCTCCCGCGCCGGATGCCGATCGCCGACGGCACGGATCCCGATCCGCTCGACATCCACATCGGCCGCCTCCAGGTCGGCGAGCTGCTGCGGAGGGGCCACCGCCGCCTGGTGTACGCGGCCCTCGAGGACAAGCGTCTCGACCCGTTCGGCCCGCCGCGCCTGGAGGGCATCGAGCGGGAGGCGCGCGAGCGCGGTCTCGATGCTCCCTTGACCGCCCGCATCCCGCTCGACGCAGCTGGCGCCACCGCGGCGCTCCGCCGGCTCGTGGAGGAGGCCGGCGCCACCCCGCTCGGCATCTGCTGCTACAACGACGACGTCGCGATCGCCGTCCTGGCCGCGGCCAGAGCCCTCGACCTCCGCATCCCCCGAGACGTCACCATCGTCGGCGTCGACAGAACGGCGGTCGGGCAGCTGATCCAGCCCCGGCTCAGCACGGTCTTCGTGAACCAGCCGGCGCTCATGGACCACCTCGTCCAGGAGCTGGCGTCGCTGCGCACACGCCACCCGGTGCCGCGACGGGCGGACCTCGACCTCGACAGCCTGGTGGAGCTGGTCCGCGGCGAGACCAGCTGACGCGGAGCACCATCCCTCCCGCAGATGGAACCGGACCCGCCCGTCCGGACATCCCCCTGCAGGAGCACACCCGACACGTCGCGAGGGGCGACCGGAGGTGTGCTCACCACGTCAGCCGGCGGGGGCCAACGGCTGGCGACGGGGCCGTGCGTCCGTGTGGCGGGCGCACGGCCTGCTTCCGCGCGGGACACCCCGCCCCTCACCCCTCCCGGTTGTAATACGGCCACGGCAGGAACCGCCGCTCGCCGCGGCGATCCGGGCCGTCGAGCGTGATCTCGCCGGTCGCCGCCCACTCGACGCCGCGTGGGAACATGCGGATGAACTCGATGCGGCGGAAGGTGTCGATGTCGTGGCCGATCGTGATGGTGAAGGAGCGGCCCTTCCCGTACTCGTTGATCCACGCGATCGGCTGGTCGGTGTTCATGCCGGGGAGCGCGGCGATCCCCTCCTCCGGGATGGCCACCGGGTAGTGCGACATCGGCCACACGGGCGCGTTCTCGTACGATTCGAGGTCGTCGAACGTCGTGAGGAGCACCTGGGCGCCGTCGAGGATCTCCACCCCGGTCAGGATGTCGTCGCCCGTCACCGTCCAGCGAGCGCTGATGCCCTCGGTGATCGGGTGGCGCGGTTCGACGGTGTCGAGCTGCGCCTCGCCCCACGGGCGGGGCCGGAGGCCGCCGGCCACCGTCAGGCGGGAGCCGCGCATGATGTTGTACTCGTCCGGGTAGCCCCAGTCGTCCTCCTGCGCCGCCGACCCGTGGAACCACACGATGCCCTTGCCGTCGTCGTGGACGAACTTCAGCAGGGCGGCATCGGTCTCCGCGCCGAAGCCGGTGGCCTTCTCGTGGTAGCCGTCGCGTCCCTCGAAGACGACGACCACCGCGTCGTACTTGTCGATGATCTCGGCGCCGAGGCCTCGCGGATCCTCCACCACGCGCACCCGGAAGCGGCCGGTGTCTTCGAGCAGGGTGGTCAGCCAGACGTTGTGCTGGCGGAAGCTGCGGAACTCGTTGTCGTGCTCCCTGGTCATGTGACCCGAGAGGATGAGCACGTTGAGCGTGTCGGTCATGTGCGGTGGGCCGTGCCTTTCTCCATTGAGGGCTGCGCGGGACGCAGAGCCCGCGTGTCCGGACGCTAGCACGAATCCCTACTCACTCGTAAGTTTTTGTTCTTCGTGATTGGCTACCGCTGTGAGCACCAGAGAAGAGGGGTACGCGCCGGGGCGCGCCCGCAAGGAGCGCATCCTCGAGGCCGCGGTCGCCGCCTTCGGCACCGCGGGCTTCGAGCACGCCACCCTGACCGACATCGCGACGGCCTGCGGCGTGTCACGGCAGGGGCTGCTTCACCACTTCGGGAGCAAGGAGGAGCTGCTGACCGCGGTCCTCGAACGCCGCGACGAGCTCGACGGCCGGAGGTTCGCCGATGCGATCGCGCGCAGCCGCACGCCGGGCGAGGCGCTGACCGAGATCGTGGCGGACAACGCCGAGGCACCGAGCGTGATGCGGTTGTACACGGTGCTCTCGGCGGAGGCGACCAACCCCGAGCACGCGGCCCACGGGTACTTCGCCGCGCTCTATCCGCGGCTGCGGGCCCAGCTGACCACCGCGATCACGGCGGCGCAGGAGGCCGGCGACCTGCCGGCGGAGTGGCCGCCGGAGACCGTCGCGGTCCTCCTCCTCGCCATCAAGGACGGCGTCGCCCTCCAAGCGCTGCTCTCGCCCGACGAGATCGAACCGGTCGCTGCGATCCGCGACCTGCTCGCTCTGTTCGTGCCCGCACCGAATCGGTGACCGGGCGGGGCTCCTCGTGCAGCTGCTCCGCGCGCTTCGGACGGATCAGCACGAAGGCCAGCACCGCCGCCAGCGCCAGCAGGAGTGCGCCGATCCCGAACACGGCCTGGTATCCGGCGACCATGTCGGCGGGCCGGGTGGAGCCTCCCGCGACCGCGACGTAGACGTTGGTGACGAGAGCGAGCCCGATCGACCCTCCGACCTGGTTCGCCGCGTTGGCCGTGGCCGCCGCGGCGCCAGCGTCGTGCGGGGCGACGCCGTGCAGCGCGAGGTTCTGCAGCGGCACGAACGTGAACCCCATGCCGACGCCGAGCAGGACCAGGGCGGGCAGCACCTGGGTCCAGTAGTCGCCGTCCGGGGTGATCCTGAGCAGGAGCGCCACACCGACCGCCGCGATGGCCGGGCCGAAGACGAGCTGCGGGCGCGGGCCGACGCGGCCGAGCAGCCGGGCCGCGAACGGGACGGTGACCATGATCGACACCGTGATGGCGAGCGTCGCGAGCCCGGCGAGCAGCGGCGTCAGCCTGAGGATGAACTGCAAGTGGAAGTTCAGGTAGACCATCGCGCCGATCATGACCGCTCCGGTCAGCGCCTGGATGAGGAAGGCGCCCGCCCGGATCCGGTCGGTCAGGATGCGCAGCGGCAGGAGCGGGTTGCGGCTGCGGCGCTCGATCAGCACGAACGCGACGACGAGGATCACGCCCAGCGCGGCGACGAGCACGGCGAGCAGCGCGTTCTCGGGCGCCTCGGCGAGCGTCAGCCCGTAGACGATGGCGCCGAAGCCCAGCGTGACCGTGATCGCACCGGGGAGGTCGTAGCGCCGGTCGCCCTCGGCGCGGCTCTCGCGCAGCAGCAGCAGCCCGAGCACGACGCCGACGGCCGCGATCGGGACGTTGACGAGCAGGCACCAGCGCCAGTCGAGGAACTCGGTGAGGACTCCGCCGAGCAGCAGGCCGATGGCCGAGCCGGCGCCGGACACGGCCCCGAAGATCGCGAACGCGGAGTCGCGCTCCCGGCCGCCGGGGAAGGTCACCGTGAGGATGGCCAGGGCCGCAGGAGCCATGAGGGCGGCGAAGGCGCCCTGCACCGCGCGGGCGCCGAGGAGCTCCAGCCCGGACTGGGCGAAGCCGGCCCAGGCCGATGCCGCGGCGAAACCGACCATCCCGAGCAGGAAGGACCGCTTGCGGCCCCAATAGTCGACGATGCGCCCGCCGAGCAGCAGGAGCGCGCCGAACGCGAGCACGTACCCGGTGACGACCCACTGGCGGTCGCCGTCGGACATGCCGAGCTCGACCTGGGCGCGCGGGAGCGCGACGCCGACGATGGTGCCGTCGAGGATGACGAGCAGCTGGGTGAGCGAGACGACGGCGAGGATCCCCCAGCGCGAGCGGGCGGAGGCAGCAGAAGACATGGTTCGGTCCTTCAGACGTTGACGCGGGGTTTCCAGCCCGGATCGCTCTCGCGACCGCGTCCAACGGCGGACCGACTCGAAGAAGCATAGACGGGATCGGGTGCGCAGCCAAACCACATCAGTCTGAGTTATGTTGACTTCTGTCGTTTTCCCACATATGTTTTCGCACATCCCCTACGGCGCGGGACGGGCCTCACGGCCGCGTCCCGCACACGATGAAGTGTTCGGAGACACCAATGGCAACAACCACCGGCGAGTCCCAGCGGACGAGCGCGGCCCCCGGGAACGGAAACGTCGCAGGCGCCCCCGCGCTGCCGCTGCGCACCCGGGTCATCTACGGCTTCGGCGACATCGCCAGCCAGTTCATCTGGACGATCACGAGCTCGTTCCTCGCCGTCTTCTACACCGACATGGTCGGCATCGCGGCGGGCACGGTCGCCGTGCTCATCCTGGTCGCCCGCGTCTTCGACGCCGTGATCGACCCCTTCATCGGGGCGCTCGCCGAGCGCACGCGCAGCCGGTTCGGCCGGTTCCGTCCGTGGATCCTGTACGGCATGGTCCCGCTCTCGATCATGGTGGTGCTCACCTTCACGGCCCCGTTCGACGGGAAGAGCATCGGCGCCGTGATCTGGGCCGTGCTGACGTACGGCCTGCTCGGCGCGCTCTACTCCGGCGTCAACGTCCCGTACGGCGCGCTCAGCACGGTCATGTCCGAGCGGACCGCCGACCGCGTCTCGCTCAACTCCTGGCGCATGATCGGCACGAACGTCGGCGGTGTGGTGCTCGGCATCGCGATCCTCCCGATCATCCTCGCGTTCAGCGGCGGTGACGGCAGCCGGCCGACCGTGCAGGGCTACACGATCGCCGCGGCCGTGTTCGCCGTCGCCGCCCTGCCGCTGTTCTTCCTGGTCTTCGCCACCTCCAAGGAGGTCGTGACGCCGGTCCACAAGGAGCGCGTGCCGTTCTCGAAGACCTTCCGGCTCGTGCTCGGCAACGGCCAGCTGATGCTGCTGTTCGTCGTGCTCGTGCTCTCGCTGACCTCCCTGTTCGGCCGGATCAGCGTGGTGCTCTTCTACTACCTGAACAACGTCGGCAACTATGCGCTCGTGTCGGTGCTGATGGCGCTGGCGCCGCTCTCGACCGTCGTCGGCATCCTGGTGTTCTCGCGGCTGGGCCACCGGTTCGGCAAGCGCACCATGCTCATGATCTCGTTCGCGGCGCAGGCCGTGGTGCTCGTGGCCCTGTATCTCACCGGGTGGGAGGACATCGGCGTCGTCATCGGGCTCACGGCCCTCTACGGACTCAGCTCGTACGGCATCCCGCTGGTGCTCGCCATGGTGTCGGACGCCATCGACTACGCGGAGGACAAGACGGGCGTCCGCACCGACGGCACCTCGTACGCGCTGACGAGCCTCGCGACGAAGATCGCCAGCGCCCTCGGCGGCGCGGTCGGCCTGGCGCTGCTCGGCGCCGTCGGCTACGTCGCCTCTGCGCACCAGCAGGCCCCTGCGGTGCTCGACGGCATCAACCTCGTGGTCAACATCGGTCCGGCCATCGCCGCGGCCCTGGCGATCGTGCCGCTGCTGTTCTACCGCATCACGGAGGCGCGCTACGCCGAGATCCGCGAACGCCTCGACACGAAGGCACTCGCCGCGATCAAGCTCCAGCGCGAGGACTGATCCCCGCACGCACGACGGCGCCCCTCCGGATGCATCCGGAGGGGCGCCTTCTGCGTCGGCCGGGCCGCTCAGACGCGCTCGAACACCGCGGCGAGCGCCTGCCCGCCGCCGATGCACATGGTCTCGACGGCGAGCGTCCCGTCGAGGGCGGGGAGCTCGTGCGCCAGGGTCGCCAGCATCCGGAGTCCCGTCGCGCCGATCGGGTGTCCGATCGAGATGCCGCTCCCGCGCGGGTTCAGCCGCGGGTCCTCCGCATCGATGCCCCAGTCGGCCAGGCACGCGAGCACCTGGACGGCGAAGGCCTCGTTGAGCTCGATCACGTCGATGTCGCCCCAGCCCAGGCCGGCCCGCTGCAGCGCGCGCTCCGCGGCAGGGACCGGCGCGACCCCGAAGATCCGGGGATCGTTGCCGGCGACGGCCCACGAGCGCAGCCGGAGCAGTGGCGTCAGCCCCAGCTCCGCGGCGCGCTCGGGAGTGGTGACGATCGCCGCGGCCGCCGCGTCGTTCTGCCCGCTGGAGTTGCCGGCGGTGACCGTGGCCTCGGGATCGTCGCGACCCAGGATGGGGCGCAGGGCCGCCAGCGCCTCGATCGTCGTATCGGCGCGCGGGTGCTCGTCGCGATCCACCACCACGTCGCCGCGACGGCCCGGCACGGTCACCGGGACCAGCTCGTCGTCGAACGCTCCGGAGTCCTGGGCGGCGACCGCACGACGGTGCGAGCGCAGGGCGAACGCGTCCTGCGCCTCCCGCGAGATGCCGTACCGGCGACGGAGCTCCTCGGCCGAGCCGACGTTGCCCTCCGGGGTGGGGAACGCACGCCCGCCGACCGTCTCGCGCCCGCGCGCGAGCGCGTCGTGTAGCAGGAGGCCGCCGGGCGGGAGGCCGCGCCGGCCCTGCTCGGTGTACAGCGGGGCGTTGGACATGGACTCGGCGCCGAGGGCGATCACCACCTCGCTCGCGCCGGTCTGCACCTCCATCGCCGCGTTGATCACGGCCTGCAGGCCGGAGCCGCAGCGGCGGTCCAGCTGGTATCCGGTCGTGGTCACCGGGAAGCCCGCATTCAGCGCGGCGACCCGGCCGAAGGCGGGCGCCTCCATCGTCGGGTAGCCCTGCGAGCCGATGACGCCCTCCACCTGTGCCGGATCGATCCCGGTGCGCTCGACGACGGCTCGCAGCACCGTCTCGGCAAGTGCCAACGCCGGGAGCGGTGCGAGCGCGCCGCCCATCCGCCCGACCGGCGTGCGCAGCGGCGAGCAGACGACGACCTCGCGCAGCTCAGGCATCCACGGCCTCCCTGGCGATGGTCAGCGGCGCGCCGGTGGCGGCGACGACGTCCTCCTCGGTGACGCCGGGGGCGAGCTCGCGGAGCACGAGGCCGTCGTCGGTCACGTCGATCACGGCGAGGTCGGTGATGATCCGGTCGACGCAGCCACGGCCGGTGAGGGGCAGCGTGCACTGCTCGACGAGCTTGGGGCTGCCGTCCTTGGCGACGTGCTCCATCACGACGATGACGCGCTCGGCGCCGTTGACGAGGTCCATGGCCCCGCCCATCCCCTTCACCATCTTGCCGGGCACCGCCCAGTTCGCGATGTCGCCGGCCGCGGAGACCTGCATCGCGCCGAGCACGGCCGTCGCGATGCGCCCGCCGCGGATCATCCCGAAGCTGGTCGCCGAGTCGAAGTAGCTGGCTCCGGGGAGGACGGTGACCGTCTCCTTGCCCGCGTTGATGAGCTTCGGGTCCTCCTCGCCCTCCCACGGGTACGGGCCGACGCCGAGGATGCCGTTCTCGGAGTGCAGCACGACGTGCACGCCCTCCGGCAGATGGTTGGGGATGAGCGTCGGCAGGCCGATGCCCAGGTTCACGTAGGAGCCGTCCTCCAGCTCCTGGGCGGCGCGGGCCGCCATCTCGTCGCGTGTGCGCGGCATGTCAGGCTCCTTCCGGGCGGGGGCGGACGGTGACCTTCTCGATCGGCAGGTCGGACGACTGCTCCGGCGTCAGCGCCACCACCCGGTCGACGTAGATGCCGGGCAGGTGGATGTCGTCGGGGCCGAGCACGCCCGGCTCGACCAGCTCGTCGACCTCGGCGATGGTGATGCGGCCGGCCATGCCCGCGAGCGGGTTGAAGTTGCGGGTCGACTTCTCGAAGCGCAGGTTGCCGTGGCGGTCGCCGACGGCCGCGCGCACCAGGCCGAAGTCGGTGCGGATCGCGGTCTCGAGCACGTACTCCCGGCTCCTCCCGAGCACGTCGAAGGGGCGCAGCTCCTTCGGCGCGCTCGCCTCCGCCACCGAGCCGTCCGGCGCGTAGCGGATCGGCATGCCGCCGTCCGAGACGGCCGTGCCGGCGCCCGTCGCGGTGTAGAACGCGGGGATGCCGACCCCGCCGGCGCGGAGGCGCTCGGCGAGCGTGCCCTGCGGGGTCAGCTCCACCTCCACCTCGCCGCCGAGGTACTGCCGCGCGAACTCCTTGTTCTCGCCGATGTAGCTGGCGATCACCCGGCGGATGCGGCCGGCGGCGAGCAGCTCGCCGAGCCCCCAGCCGTCCACGCCGCAGTTGTTCGAGACCACCTCGAAGCCGCCGACACCGCGGGCCAGCAGCGCGCGGATGGTCACGATCGGCACGCCGGACAGCCCGAAGCCGCCCACCGCGAGGGAGGCGCCCTCGGGGATGTCGGCGACCGCCTCCGCCGCCGATGCATACGTCTTATCCATGCGACTCCTCCGTGTCGTCGTCGGTGGGCTCTGCGAAGACCTCGCGCAGGATCGCCATCGCCCCGTTCGCAGCGGGCAGCCCGGCGTACAGCGCCGTGTGATGGACGACCTCCGCGATCTCCGCTCGCGTGAGGCCGTTCCGCAGCGCCGCCCGCACGTGCATCCGGAGCTCGTTCTCGTGGCCGCCGGTGATCAGGCTGGCGAGCGTCGCGATCGAGCGCTGCTGCCTGCTCAGCTGCGGGCGGGACCAGACCTCGCCCCACGCGTAGCGGGTGATGAAGTCCTGGAAGTCCGCCGTCTCGGGCGTGATGGCCGCCGTCGCGCGGTCGACGTGCGCGTCGCCGAGCACGGCGCGCCGCACGCGCATGCCGCTCGTCGCGGCCGCGGCGGGTTCCACGAGCGAGGTCAGCAGCGTCGCGGTGCTGCGCGGATCCTCGAGCGGGACGAGATGGCAGGCGTCGGGCAGCTCGACGAAGCGCGACCCCGGGATGGCCGCGGCGAGCTCGCGCATCAGCGCCGGCGTCGTCACCGCGTCGTGCCCTCCCGCGACGATCAGGGCGGGGGCGCCGACGGAACCCAGGTCGGCGCGGCGGTCGAAGCGGGCCAGCGCCTCGCAGCACAGGGCGTACGACTCGTCATCGACGTCGATCAGGGTGCGGAGCGCCCGGCCGCCCGGTCCGTCGGGATGCTCGTCGAGGTACCCCGGGGCGAACCAGCGCTCCGCGCTCCCGGCGACGACGGAGGCGGTGCCGGCGGCGCGCACCTGCTCCGCCCGCGCCGTCCAGCCGTCCGGCGTCCCGATGGCGGCGCCGGAGCAGAACATCGCCAGGCTCAGGACGCGCTCGCGCGCGGTGAGCGCCAGTTCCAGGGCGACCGCTCCCCCCAGCGAGTCTCCGGCGACGTGGAACGCACCGCCGCCGACCTCGTCCACGACGCGCAGCACACCCGCCGCCAGATCGGCGACGGTGAACGGCTCGCGCGTCGCCTGCGACACACCGTGGCCGGGGAGGTCGACGCGGAGGATGCGCGGGCGCGATCGCTCGGCCGAGAGCTCCTCGACCACGCCGTCCCAGAGTTCGGCCGTCGTGCCGAGCGAGGGCAGCAGGACCAGGAGGGGCGCCGACACGGCACCAGGAGCGGCGGGGCTCATCGTCCCGCGAAGGCGAAGGTCGGTCATCGTGCACCCCGTTCCCGCGTCCGCTCGAACCGTTCGAGAGCGGCATCGACGACGAGCACCCCCGCCTGCGGCGACGGCCGCGGCCCGTCCGCCCGGCCGACGCGGATGACGGCGCCCTCGGCGGCGTGCGCGAGCAGGGCAGCCGACTCGGCGGCGAGACGGAGGCTCTCACGCCACGCCTGCCACTCCGCGTGCCACTCGCCGGCCGGGCGGGCGTCGTAGCTGAGAGCGGCCGCCTGGATCACGGCGCCGGGTCCGGCGGCGCGCAGCCCGTTCGCGACGAGCAGCACGGCGTCGACCGGGTTCTGCTTGTGCGGCATGGCGGAGGACCCGCCGCCGTGGAGGGGCGTGACGACGCCGTCTCGGGCGAGCAGCCCGAGGTCGCGCCCGACGCGGCCGCCCGCGGCGCACACGCTCGCAGCGCCGCGGGCCACAGCGAGGACGGGCGCCCGGTCGGTGTGCCACGCGCGGCCGGGATCGTCGAGCCCGAGCGCGGCGGACACGCGGCCGCGCAGGACCGGCAGGGCGTCCGCCCGGCCCGACATGCGCGTGACGGCCTCGCCGTCGCCGACGGCACCGCCCAGCTGGAGCGGGAAGGTGACGGCGTCGAGCACCTCCAGCGCCGAGGTCACGGCGTCCACCCAGCCGGCGATGACAGCGCCCAGGGTCGTCGCCTGCGCCTCCTGGGTGAGCGTCCGGACGGCGAACGGCGTCTCGCGGTACTCGCGCGCCTGCGCCGCGAACGCATCGCCGGCGCGGACGAGGTCGTCGCGGGCCGCCGCGAGCGCCTCCTTCGAGACCACCATCAGTGCCGTGTCGAGCACGTCCTGGCTCGTCATCCCCTGGTGGACGAGGGTGCCGCCCTGGCTCCGCAGCTGCTCGACCAGGCCGACGATCGGGACGCCGGCGCGGCGGGAGGCCGCGAGCAGCTCCGTCCGATCGAGCGCCGCCTCATCCAGCGCGGCGGGCGCCTCCGCTCCGAGGAGGCTGCTCCACGCCGACAGATGGGCGCGCTCGGTCGCGACCATCGCCGCGAGCACGCGGTCGTCCGAGACGCGCGCCCCCTCGGCACCGGCCGGCTCCAGCAGCCCCCAGTCGAACCCGTCAGCCACGGCCGTCCCCCCGGAAGTCGAGGAAGACGGTCTCGCCATCGCCCTGGAGCCGGATGTCGAAGCGGTAGCTGCGCTCGCCGTCCGGCACGGCGAGCAGCGTGCCGCGCCGATCCTCCTGCACGGTCTCCAGGAAGGGGTCGTCGGCCGAGAAGTAGGCGCGCGTGAACAGGTGGTGGAGCAGTCCGCGCGCGAACACCGTGACGAGCAGGTAGGGCGCCCGGCCGTCGGCCGGGGCTCCTGGCCGCACCGTCGTGAAGGTGTAGTGACCGGCGCGGTCGACGGCGGCGCGCCCGAATCCGGTGACCGTGTAGCCGTCCCGGTGCAGGCTCCCCCGCTGCCTGATCGGCGCGCCGGCCTCGTCCGGGCCCCAGATCTCGAGGATCGCGTCGGGGACGGGCTCGCCAGCCCCGTCGTAGACCGTGCCGTGCAGCCGGATGGACGCCGGGTCGGCGCGTGGGGCGACGTCCGGTCCGCCGTCGTACGGCAGGGCGTACCCGAAGAACGGACCGACGGTCTGCGACGGCGTCTGCAGGTGTGCTGTCTGGTCAGGCATGCTCGCCCTCCTCCGGCTCCATCCAGGTGGCCCGGCTTCCGGTGAGGACGATGTCCCAGCGGTAGCCCATCGCCCACTCCGGCACGCTCAGGTCGTGATCGTAGCTCGCCTTCAACCGGTCGCGGGCGGCCGGGTCGACGATGGCCTGGTAGATCGGGTCGAGCGCGAACAGGGGATCGGTCGGGAAGTACATCTGGGTGACCAGGCGCTGGGTGAACTCCGACCCGAACAGCGAGAAGTGGATGTGCGCCGGGCGCCACGCGTTGCGGTGGTTCTTCCAGGGGTACGGCCCCGGCTTGATGGTGACGAACCGGTACGAGCCGTCGTCGCCGGTGATCGCCCGGCCCACGCCCGTGAAGTTGGGGTCGAGCGGCGCAGGATGCTGGTCGCGCTTGTGCACATAGCGTCCGGCGGAGTTCGCCTGCCAGATCTCGATGAGCTGGCCGCGGACCGGCCGGCCCTCGCCGTCGAGCACCCGGCCGGCGACGACGATGCGCTCGCCCAGCGGCTCCCCGCTGTGCTGGATCGTCAGATCGCTCTCCTCCGGAGCGACGTCGGAGTGCCCGAAGGCCGGTGAGACCAGCTCGATCTCCTCGGGGTCGGCGCGCACCAGCTCGTGGGTGGGGTGCCGCAGCGTCGAGCTGCGGTAGGGCGCGAAGTCGCGCAGCGGGTGCGCGGTGAGCGGCCCGGCAGCGCGGGCCGCGGCCTGCGCCTCGGCGATCTCGGCGGTGATCTGCTCCTGGCTGGGCATCGGGTCGTTCTGCGTCATCTCTTCACCTCAGAAGGGGAGGCCGGCGTACTGCTCGGCGAGCGCGGCCTGCGCGTGCCGGGATCCGGTGGTGTATTCGAGCTGCCCGACCTGGCTGCGGTACCGGAAGGCGCGGGTCGCCTCGTCGGCGATCTCGCGGTGCACGTGCAGCATCTCGGTCATCCACTGCGAGAACTGCTGCACCTTCCACTGCCGGGCGAGCGCCGACGAGCTGTAGTGCGTGAGCGGGGTCTCGTCGCCACGGTGCTGCGCGACGAGCGCGCGGCCGAGCAGGGCGACGTCGGCGATGGCGGAGTTGAGCCCCTTCGCCCCGGTCGGCGGGACGATGTGGCCCGCGTCGCCGACAAGGAAGAGGCGGCCGTGCCCCAGGGTGGAGGCGACGAAGCTGCGCATCGGCGTGATCGACTTCTCGGTGATCCGCCCCTCCCGCAGGGTCCAGCCCGCGACGCCGAGCCTGGTCTGCAGCTGCTCCCAGATGCGGTCGTCCGGCCACTCGTCGATCGACTCCGCCGGATCGACCTGCAGGTACAGCCGCGACACCTGCGGCGACCGCATCGAGTGCATCGCGAACCCGTCCCGGTGCAGCGCGTAGATGAGGTCGTCGGTGGACGGCGGGACGTCGGCCAGGATCCCGAGCCAGGCGTACGGGTAGCTGCGCTCGAGCGCCTTGACGCCGGGGATGCTCGGCCGGCAGACGCCGTGGTAGCCGTCGGCGCCGACGATGAACGCGCAGTCGATCCGCTCACCGTCGCCGGTGGTCACGTACGGCACGTCCGAGTCGATCTCGTGCGGGGTCACGGCGTCGACCTCGAAGCGGATGTCCGACCCGATGCGCTCGTGCTCGGCGAGCAGGTGCTTCACGAGCGCCTGCTGCCCGTAGACCGTGACGGTGCGGCCGACCAGGTCGAGGAAGTCGACGTGGTGCCGCTGCCCCTCGTACTGCAGGTAGATGCCGTGGTGGGTGAGGCCGCGCTCGGCGAGGTCGGCGTCGAGACCGAGCCCGCGGAGGGTGTCGACGGAGCCCTGTTCGAGGACGCCCGCGCGGATGCGGCTCAGGACGTGGTCGCGGCTCTTCTGCTCGAGGATCACGAACGCGATCCCGGCGCGGTGGAGGATGTGGCCGAGGAGCAGCCCGGCGGGGCCGGCTCCGATGATGGCGACCTGGGTGCGCATGCTCCGCCTCTCACGACGTCGGGAAGGTCACCCCATCGTCGTCGCCGCACGCGCGGCGCGGACCGCGATTTCCGCTCAGTGGAAGGCGAATCCGAGGGCGTTCGAGATGCCGCGGGCGGCCATCCTGACACCGAGCTCGAACTGGGGCTCCGCCCTCCTGTCGGCCCGTGCGATCACCGAGACGGCCGCGACGACCTCCCCGCCCGCATCCTTGATCGGAGCGGCGACCGAGAAGGCGCCGCGCGTCATCTCCTCGACCGAGACGGACAGGCCGGTCGCCCGGATGCCGGCGAGCCGCTCTCGGAGCTCGCGCTCCCCGGTCAGCGTGTTCGGCAGGAACTTGCGCGGGCCGCCGGCGAGCACGGCGTCGAAGACCTCCGGCGGCGAGTACGCCAGCAGCACCAGGCCGACACCCGTCGCGTGCAGCGGCAGGACGGACCCGACGTCGCTGATCACCGGGACGGCGCCATCGCCGGAGAGCCGCTCGAGGTAGACGGCGCCGAGCCCGTCGCGGACCGCGAGGTGCACGTGCTCGCCGGTGGCGTGCAGCAGGTCCTCGAGGTAGGGCAGGGCAGTCTCGCGGAGGCGCCGCGCCGTCGGCTGGCGCACGCCCAGCTTCCAGAGCTTGATGCCGACGCGGTAGCGGCCGTCGTCGCCGCGGACGAGGCCGCCCCACTCCACCCACTCGGCGAGCAGGCGATGCGTGGTCGAGACCGGGAGACGGGCGCGGCGGGCGACCTCGCTGAGCGTCAGCTCGTCGCCGCGCTCGAAGGCGTCGCCGATCGCGAACACCCGCGAGGCGACGCTCCGCTCGTCCGCCGCACCGCCCGCCATCGCAACAGCCTACGGCCGGCCAGACTCAGTCGCTCAGGTCGGCGATCGCCCGCCTGGCCCCGCGCACTGCGATGGCGACGCTCATGAGCGTCGGGTTCATCGTGGTCGCGGTCGGGATCAGCGCGTTGCCGCCGACGACGAGGTTCTCGTGCCCCCACACGCGCGAGTACGGGTCGGCGACCGAGGTCCCGTCGTCCGTCTCGCCCATCCGCATCGTGCCCTGGTAGTGGAGGCTCGACCCGTTGGGCAGCAGGCGCGGCTCGGCGATGAACTCGCCCAGCGCGGCTCCCGCTCGGCGCAGGTGCTCGGTGCCGTTCGCGATCTCCGCCTCCTCGGTGTCGGTCAGCTCGTACCGGATCGTCATGTTCGGGAAGCCGCGGTAGTCGGGCTCGGCGTCGTCGAAGGTCACGGCGTCCTCGAAGCGCGGGCTCTTGCGCATCCCGTAGCCCATGTTCACGTACCCCCAGCGGTTGCCGGCGGCGGGGTGCTCGGGGTCGAGCTGGAACGGCGGGTTCTCGGCGTACATCACCTGCAGGGAGAACGGGTGGTTCGGCTCGGAGAAGGGGATGCGGTTGACCGCGGCGACCGGGTCGGCCGGGTTCGTGGCCCGTCGGGCCAGCTCGGCGTCCAGCTGCTCCTCGGTGGCGTAGCGGCTCATCCTCTCGCCGTCGAGGGCGACGGTGGAGATGACGACGGGGTGCTCGGTCAGGTAGTGCCCGAGCGCCCGCGGCCGGATGCCGGACGCCCAGAGCAGCTGCGGTGAGCGGAACGCGTCGGCGGCCACGACCACGAGGTCGGCGGCGACGAAGGAGGTCTCGTGGGTGCGGAGATCCTCCACGGTGACACCGGTCACCCGCGACCCGTCGCGCTCGACCCGGCGCACGAGCGTGAGGTCGCGCAGCTCGAAGCGCTCGGAGAGGTCGCTCGACGGGTCGGCCAGCGGACCGAGCACCACGTCGGCGCCGGCCCAGCGCATGGAGCCGTCCGGCTGCGGGTCGCCCGAGACGGGGAGCGTGCCGGGACCGTAGCCCTCGGGGAGTTCGGCGCCGAACTCGTCCGCCAGCAGCGAGCGGATCGCGGCGCCCACCCCGGAGTCGCCGAAGGCCGAGCGCTGCACGTGCAGCAGCGCCTCCGCCTGGCCGATGAGCTCGTCCCACTCGGCGTCCGGGATGAAGGACACCCGCTCGGAGAAGGCGGGCGCCGGGGTCGCGCAGGTCCAGTGCGCGCCCATGCCGCCGACGTTGGTCGAAGCCGCGGCGGCCGGGAAGGTCTCGGCGTGCGCCGAACCGGCGCCGCCGAAGTCGAGCAGGTGCGTGCCGCCGCGCGCGGTGAACATGCCCTCGACCACGACCGACTCCGGGATGCCGAGCGACTCGCGGAACGATCCGGCCTGCGGGCCCTGCGACCGCTCGCGGGCCCGCTCCTTCACGGCGGGGTCCGGGATGTTGCGCACGCTCTCGCCCGGGATGTCGGTCAGCTGGGGACCCGCTTCGAACATGATCACGTTCGCGTCGGGCAGCCCCTCCAGCAGGAGCCGGGCGTAGGTCGAGCCGATCGGCCCGCTTCCGACGATGGCGATGGTCGGTGAGGTGGTCATCTGGTTCTCCGTGTGGTTCAGGCGGTCAGGGATTCGGAAGCGGGCGCCGGCGCCGGCGTGTGCTCGTCGGAGAGCGTGCCGGCGGGCAGCAGCAGGGCGGCGACGAAGCCGACGGCGTAGGTGGCGGCCAGCGCGACGAACACGGGTGCGAAGACGTCCCGGTAGATCTGGGCGATCTGGCTCTGCACCTCGGGCGCGGAGCCGTGCACGATCGCCGGCGTGAGGGTGGCCGGGTCGAGTCCTCCTGGCAGGAGGGCGGCGACGCCGACGCCGACGACGCCGCCGATCACCGCGGTCATCACCGTGGAGCCGATCTGGCGGACGAGGTTGACGGTCGCGGTCACCGCACCGGTCTGGCTGCGCGGGGCGCCGGACTGCACGACCGCGACGATGAGACTCATGAACGCGCCCGTTCCCAGCCCGACCACCGCCATGACGGCCATCGGCACCCCCAGCGGCAGGCCGACCGGGAGGGCGGCCATCGCGAGCAGGCCGGCCGCGCCCAGCGCCGTGCCCACGATCGGGAAGACGCGATAGTGACCGGTCCGGCTGGAGAGCCAGCCTGTCAGCAGGTTGCTCACCAGCATCCCGAAGACGGTCGCGATCGGGACGAGTCCCGAGACCGTGGCGCTCGTGCGGTAGGCCATCTGGAAGTAGGTGGGCAGGTACGAGGTGATCGAGAAGAGCCCGACCCCGACGACGGCGGAGACGGCCATGCCGGCCGCGATCGTGCGGCTCCGGAACAGGCCGAGCGGGACGAGCGGGTGCGGCGCCCGCAGCTCGAAGAGCAGGAACGCCGAGAAGAACAGCGCGGCGACGACGAACGCGACGGCGGCGCTCGGCCCCTGCCCCGGCTCCCCCGCCCAGGTCACGCCGAGCACCACGGCGACGAGCGTGACCGTCAGCGTCACCGTCCCCCCGACGTCGAACCGGCCCGGGTTCCGCTCGGCGACGTGAGGCACGGCGAAGATCGCCAGCGCGAGCGCCACGAGACCGACCGGGCCGTTGACCCAGAACACCCACGGCCAGCCCCAGTAGTCGGTGATCAGGCCGCCGAGGACCGGACCGATGAGGATGGCGACCGGGAAGGCGGCGCCCACGATCGCGAGGTACTTGGGCCGCTGCCGCGGCGTGGTCGCGTGGGCGATGATCGTCTGCGACATGAGCTGGAGGCCGGCCGAGCTCATCCCCTGCACCACGCGCGCGGCGATCAGCCACGGCATGCTGGCCGCGAACCCGCAGGCGACGGAGGCGACGATGAACACGACCAGCGAGGCCAGGAAGACGGCCCGCGGGCCGATGATGTCGCCGAGCTTGCCGAGCACCGGGAGGAGGACCGTGCTGGCGAGCGTGTAGCCGACGACGATCCAGCCCATGTGCTCGAGGGCGCCGAGCTGGCCGGCGACCGTCGCCAGCGCCGTGCTGACGATGGTGTTGTCGAGCGCGCCGAGGAACGAGACGGTGAGCAGGGAGCCGACGAGGAGGCGGAGTCTGAGCGGTGAGAGCTGCATACGCGGATTCACCCGAACGATCGGGTCGTCGACGCGACCTGGTGTGCCCCCGCCCGCAACTCCGCGGGCGGGGAACGGACCCCAGTGGGCCCCAACGTCTAGTCGATTTTATGCGATCTTCTGGCGGATTTCAACATAAGGTCGTTTCAGGCGTCGGCCGACGCCCGCTCCCGCGCGCGATCGCGCGGTCGCGCCGGCGGGAGGGGCGGCGCGGGGACGGCCGCGCCCACCGTGTTCTCCAGCGAGCCGATGCCCTCGACCGTCATCCGCACCACGTCGCCCTCGCGCAGCGGCGCCGGTTCGAGCGAGCCGCTGCGACCCCACAGCTCCGCCAGGCAGCCGCCGTTGCCCGTCGTCCCCGAGCCGAGCACGTCGCCGGCGACCACCACGGAGTTGCGGGAGGCGTACGCCACCAGCTCCGGGAAGGGCCAGCCCATGTTCGACACGAGGTCGTGGCCGATGCGCTCGCCGTTGACCTCGACCTCCGCACGGATCGCGAGGAAGCCGTCGTCGTCGAGGTACCCGTCGAACTCGTCCGCGGTGACGATCCACGGACCGAGGCTGGAGCCGAAGTCCTTGCCCTTGGCGGGGCCGAGGCGCACCTTCATCTCCCGCGACTGCAGATCGCGGGCGGACCAGTCGTTGAGGATGGTGTAGCCGAAGATCGCGCGCGCGGCCTCCTCGGGGGTCAGGTTGGCGCCGCCCCCTCCCCCGATCACGGCCGCGACCTCGAGCTCGAAGTCGAGCCGCTGGGACTCCGGCGGCGACAGGGTGTCGCCCGGCCCCAGCACCGTGTGGGGGTTGGTGAAGTAGAAGGTCGGCGCCTGATACCACTCCGGCACGACCTCGCTCTTGCCGTCGACCGACGCGCTGACGCCCTCCACGTGCTCCTCGAAGGCGACGAAGTCGCGGATGGAGGCGGGCGCCAGCGGGGCGAGCAGGCGCACCTCGGCGAGCGCAGTGCCCGGCTCGCTCGCGACTCGGCCGTGCAGCTCCGCTGCGGCGCCCAGTCCCGCCGACAGCACGTCGGCCACCGCGAGTCCGTCGGGGAACGGGACGACCCGCTCCCCGACGACGAAGCCCTCCGCCGGCCGGTCGCCCCGCATCCAGCGCGCCAGCCTCATGCCCGCACCGCCTGCTCCAGCAGGGCGGCGGCGTTCCCGCTCAGGATGGCCGTCTCCGTCTGAGCCGGGAGCCGCGCCGACCGCACGAAGCCCACCGGGTCGTCCGGTCCCATGTCGAACGGGAAGTCGCTGCCCAGCAGGACGCGCTCCTCCCCCGCGACCGCGATGAGCTGGCGCAGCACCCCCGGGTCGTGGACGACGGTGTCGAACCACAGCTTCCGGAGATAGCTCGACGGCTCGTGCTCGCAGCCGTGCGCCTCCGGCCGGACGCGCCAGGCATGGTCCGAGCGCCCGATCGCGGTCGGCAGGTAGCCGCCGCCGTGGGCGGCGACCAGGCGCAGACCGGGGTGGCGGTCGAGCACGCCGGCGAAGATGAGGTGCGAGAGCGCGACCGCGTTCTCGACCGGCTGGCCGACGGTGTTGGAGAGGTAGAAGCGGTCCAGCCGCTCGTCGAGGCTGCAGCCGAACGGGTGCAGGAAGACGATGGCGCCCAGCTCCTCCACGCGCGACCAGAACGGCTCCAGCCGGGGGTCGGACAGCTCGACGTCACCCGCGAAGGACGAGATCTCGACGCCGGCCAGACCGCGACCGAGCACCGCGTCGTCCACGAGGTCCAGGATGCGGGACGGATGCTGCAGCGGGACCAGGCCGAGACCGGTGAGCCGGTCGGGAGCGCCGGCGACGTGCTCGGCGATCAGCCGGTTCGCCTCCGAGGCGATCCACACGGCGAGCTGCTCCTCCGCCCACGGGTAGAAGTGGCTCGGCGACGGGCTCACCCACTGGCGCTCGACACCCTGGTCGTCCATCGCGGCCAGCCGGGCGCCGAGGTCGGTGAGCCGAGGAAACCGCTCGCCGATCATGCGCCCGGAGGCGGCGAGGCTCTCCGGCCCGTTGCGCCGCGCCTCCAGCGCCTGCCCCGCCGCGAACGCCTCTGGCGCGCGGCGCTCGACCTCCGCCTGGAGCCCGGGGAGCAGGAGGTGCGCGTGGACGTCGGTCACCGGGTGCTGCGTCGCGGCGCTCATGCCGGCTCCGCCATCCGGTGCGCGATGCCGAAGATCAGGCCGGCCGCGTCGGCGTCCCTGTCCCCGTCGATCTGCCACTGCCCGAGCTGGACCGACGCCTCGACCACCGCCTTCGCGCGCGGGACCCGGCGGGCGTGGAACTCGTCCCACAGGTCCTGATCGAGCCGATCCCGCCCGGTCAGCAGGTCGGTGAGCACGAGCGCGTCCTCCAGGGCCTGCGCCGCGCCCTGCGCGATCGTCGGCGGGCAGCTGTGGGCGGCGTCGCCGATGATGACCGTGCGGCCGCGGTTCCACGCGCCCTCGACGAGGTGGGAGGTGAACCAGGTGTAGTTGACGCGGGCGCCGGCCTCGAGGTCGGCGCGGATCGACTCCCACGGGCCCTGGTAGGCCTGCGACTCCGCGATCATGATCCGGCTCGCCTCGGCGTCGTCGACGCCGAAGCGGTCCTCGGCCTTCTCGACCAGGAAGGCGTACATCGAGTCCTCGCCGGTCGGCGTGTACCCCGCGATGTAGACCGGGCCGCCGTAGTACAGCTCGCTGCGGGTGACGTCGGCCGGGCGGGAGACGAACGACCGCCAGATGCCCATCCCGGTCGGCTTCGGTGCGTCCTCGATCCCCACGAGGCCGCGGACGGTCGAGTTCAGGCCGTCCGCGCCGATGAGGAGGTCGTAGCGGCCGGCCGACTCTCCGTCGACCAGCACGTCGACGCTGTCGCCGTCGTCCGCCACCCCCGTCACCTTCGACGCCCAGTGGATGCGGACCCCCACCGCCTCCGCGCGATCGAGGAGGATGCGCGCGAGGTCGGGACGGTACATGCCCATGCCCGCGGGATACTCCGGCCCGCCGGTCTTGACGTCCGGGAGCTCGGCGACGATCGGAGCGCCGGGGCCGGGGGCTCGCAGGTTGAGGCCCTCGAAGGGATAGCCGGCGTCGCGCACCTCGTCCCACACGCCCAGGCGGTCGAACACCCGCAGAGCGTTGCCCTGCAGGGTGATGCCCGATCCGAGCGCGCTCAGCTCGGGCTTGGCCTCGAAGACGTCGACCTCGACGCCGGCCTTCGCGAGCTGGATGGCGGCCGCCAGCGCCGCGATACCGCTGCCCGCGATCGCGACCTTCTTCACTGCGGTCATGTCAGAACCTCTCTGTTCTTGCTGTGTTCGGTGTGCCTGGTCGATCAGAGCACGGCGACGGGGTTGATCGGCGAACCCACGGCCCCGGTGATCCGCAGCGGCGCGGCGGTCAGCAGGAACTCCCACCGGTCGCGCTCGGCGCAGGCCGCGCTCAGCCGGTCCAGATCCCACAGCTCGCCGATGGTCAGCCCCATGTTCGGGATGGCGACCTGGTGCAGCGGCTGGAAGGCGGGCACGTCGAACTCGTTCGGCCGCACCTCGAAGCCCCAGGTGTCCGTCGCGATCGCCGCGACCTCTGTCCGGTGGAGCCAGCCGGCCGACGTCAGCGACAGCCCGGGCGCGGCGCCGCCGGCGTAGTCGCCCCAGCCCTCGCGGCGGGCACGCGCCAGGTGGCCGGTCCTGATCAGCACGATGTCGCCGCGGCCGACCCGCGCGGTCGTTCCCTGCGCCGCGGCGCAGGCCTCGAGGTCGGCCGGGGTGATCGCGTAGCCGTCCTCCAGCTCGCCGGTCGCGGGGCGGAGGTGGCGGCCCAGGTCGAGCAGCACCCCGCGCGACACGATGACGTCCGCGGCGTGCTCGATGCCGGTCACCAGGTCGCCGTCGCTCGTGACGACGTCGCCCGCGCGGCGGCCGTTCCAGGCGAAGCCGTGGTCGAAGATGTGGCCCAGCCCGTCCCACTGGGTGGAGCACTGCAGCGGCATCGCGACGACGTCGTCGGCGCCACCCAGCCCGTGCGGGAAGCCCTGGTTGCCGCGCTCGGCGTCCGTGCCCGTGTCGAGCATGGTGTGCACCGGGTTCGTGCGGCGGCGCCACCCCTTCTGCGGCCCGTCCATGTCGAACGACTGGCTCAGCGAGAGCGACAGGCCATCGCGGACGAGCCCTGCGGCCTCCACCCGCTTGGCCTCGTCGATGAAGTTGAGGGTGCCCAGTACGTCGTCGTCGCCCCAGCGGCCCCAGTTGCGGTACGCCTCCGCCCGCGCGGCGATCTCGCCCTCCGGGTCGTTCCTGTCGAGCAGCGCCGGATCCTCCGCAGGCGCCTCGGTGCGCACGTCGCTCATCGTCCCTCTCCTTCCGCCACGCAGCGGACGACCTGGGTGCCCAGGCCCTCGATGCTGCCGGTCATCACGTCCCCGTCGCGCAGGAACCTCTTCCAGTGCTGCCCGTTGCCGGCCGGGCTCCCGGTCAGCAGCAGGTCGCCGGGGAGCACCGGCATGGTCTGCGAGGCGCCCGAGATGAGCGCCGGGATGTCGAAGAGGAGGTCGCTGGTCGACGCGTCCTGCATCACCTGGCCGTTGAGCTCCAGGCGGAGGTTCAGGTCGGCGGGCTCGACGAACGGAGCCGGGACGAGGAAGGGGCCGGTGGGCAGGAAGCCGGGCGCGTTCTTCGCCCGGTACCAGTCCGTCCCGATCTCCTTCATGTCCTTGCGGAACACGAGGTCCCTGGTGGTGATGTCGTTGGCGATCGTGTACCCGGCGACGTGGGACATGGCCTCCTCGCGGCTCACCCGGAAGGCGGGGGCGCCGATCACCACGGCGAGCTCGAGCTCCCAGTCGTGCACGTCGCTGTATGCGGGGAGCACGAGCGGCACGTCGTCGCCGACCACGCAGGCCGGGAGGCCGATGAAGAAGTAGGGCTCTCCGTGCGCCTTGCGCTTGTCCATCAGGTCCGCGGCGAAGGCGCGCGCCTCCTCCGGCGTGCGCGAGCCGTCCTGGGTCAGCCCGGCGGCGACGAGCTGGATGACGTGCTCGCGATAGTTCGCGCCGGTCTGGAGCACCTGCCGCGGCTCCACCGGCGCGCCGAGCACGACCTCCGCCAGCGGCCGCCACTCCCCCTCCGCGGAGGCGAGCGCGCCCAGCCGGTCCCAGTCGGGCGCGGCCAGGAAGCCGTTGAGGTCGGCCGCGCCGAGGTCGGCTGCGTCGAGCGGGCGGATGCGCTCGCCCGCGACCAGGCCGGGACGCAGCGAATCCCCGTCGCGGTAGCGTGCCAGCGCGAACGGGGCGGTGAGTCGGTTCGTCGTCATTGAGTCCTTCTCCGGTGGTGCGGGGTGGTGCGGGGCGGCCGCGGGGATGGATGGGCGCGGCCGCCCCTGGTCGTCGGCTCGGTCAGCCTCGGCCCTGCTGCGCGTACGGGTTCAGCAGGGCGTCCTTGATCTCGTCCGGCACGCCCTCCTCCGTGGCGCTGGGACCGTCGGCGGGCGGGAACGACTCGGTCATCGACATCGGCATGGCGCCGTTGCGGTAGAAGTTGTTCGACCCGAGCGACGGCTTCCAGGTGTTCGGCTCCCAGTCCGGCACGTAATTGCGGTAGCCGCCGGTGTTCAGCTCGATGCGCAGGCTGGACGGCTCGCGGTAGTACAGGAAGTTCTGCTCGCCGATGCCGTGGATGGAGGGGCCGTACTCGATCGGGATGCCGTTCTCCATGAGCACGTCGGCCGCGATGAGCAGCTCCTCGCGGGTGTCGACCCAGAACGCGTAGTGGTTGACGCGGCCGGCGCGGCTGGAGCCGTCCAGCACGACGCCGAGGTCGTGCGACTTCTCGTTGGTGGTGAGCACCGAGAACACCGAGATGGGCGCCTCGTCGAGCACCGTGCGCGCCATGATCCGGAAACCGAGCACGTCGTTGTACCACGTCGCGAACGCGTCGACGTCGCTGGTGGCGATCGTCACGTGGTCGAGCTGCCGCGGGGCGCCCGCGACGGAGCTGCGCTTCTCGGGCCGGTCGGGGTAGATGGAGGCGACGGCGCCGGGCGCCTGGTGGCGGGTGACGTCCCAGTGCAGGGTCATGCTGTGACCCCACGGCCCGGTGAAGCGGTACGCGCGGCCGATCTTGTGCACGTCGACCCACTCGCCCTCGACACCGGCGGCCTCCAGGCGGCGCGCCGCTTCGTCGAGCGCCTCGGCGCTGGAGGTCCGCCAGGCCATCGTCTCGAGCGACGGCTCGTCGCCGGGCACGACCACGACCGAGTAGGCGTAGTAGTCGCCCCAGCAGCGGAGGTAGACGCGGCCGTCGACGCGGTCCACGACCGTGAGGCCGACCTGGTCGACGTAGAACTCCACCGAGGCCTCGACGTCGGGCGACGTGATCGCCACGTACGAGAGGTGGGAGAGAAGCTTGATCATCTTCGATCCTTTCCGAAAGGGCGACTGTTCAGCCCTGGACACCTACTATTCGCGAGCCGTCGCACATCAGGGAAGCGCATATTTCCTATCCCCGGGATCGGGCTGATTTATGCGCGAGCCACGTCGGCGGCGACGCCCGCGAGGATCGAATCGGCCAGTCGCCTGTCGTGCTCGAACGCCCGAAGGTCGTCCGCTCCTGCGCCATCGGCGAGGGCCTGGAGGGCGCGGCGAAGCGTCACGCGCTCCGCCCGCTCGAAGCGTTCCGGAGTGCGCGTGGCACCATCCTCGGTCCGGGTGTCGACGGTGATGCGGCCCGCCGCCACGTCCACCTGGACGTCGGTGCGGACGACGCCCAGCACGGTGACGCGCACCGCGCCTCCCCGTGACCCCTGCTGGCGGACGTAGCCGACGGAGATCGGAGAGCCGTCCGCCGCCGAACGCAGGGACGCGAGCCCCGCGGACCCGTCGCCGGCGGCCTGGTCGATCAGCACACCGCCAGGGACGAACGCGCGGATCCAGCCGACGGCGTCCGTCAGGACGTCGAGCAGCTCCGCCGGCGGCCCGACGCACTCGACGACGATCGCGGTGTGGGGCGCCCCGTCGCGGGCGCTCAGCGCGTCGGCGACGACGTCGGGCCGCAGCCAGCGGCGGTGGACGACGACCGTGCCGACGAAGGACTCCGATCCGGGGGCGCCGGCGGCGGTGAGCACGACCGTGCCCGCCCGGTGGGCGGCGGCGCGTTCGTCGGGAGCAGGCCGCTCGCCGAGCACGACGATCTGCGGCTCCTCCCCCGGCCGCGCGTGCCTGGTCTGCGCCGGGAGCTCGGCGACGGCGGCGCGGTGCCGGCGGTCCCGGGCGAGGACGGCGATGCGGGTGTCGGTCATGCGGCGTCCCCCTGACGGACCAGCTCGGCGGCGGCGTCGGCGAGCGAGATGGCGTAGTGCGCGTCGGCGCGGATGTCGTCGTACTCGACCGCGTCTGCGCCGTCGATCAGTCGTGCGAACGCGCGCCATTCGGCCACGTAGCCGTCCTCATCGTCGTGGCGGTACTCGGTCACGCGGCCGTCGGGCCCGCGGACCGTGACCGAGGCGCTCCCCGCGTGCACGAACGCGGGCGGGAAGTCGACGTCCACGCGGTCGGCCTCGGTGGTGATGGTGAGCCGCCACAGCGCGTCCGGACCGCCGGGGAGCATGGTGAGCATCAGCTGCACCATCACCCCGCTCGCGATGAAGCCGACCGAGTAGCCGATGGGCGGCGCCAGCCGCGCGTAGACTACCCGCTCCAGCTCGGGAGCGAGGTCGCGGACGGCGGGCATGTCGTGCACGGCCAGCCCGGTGAGCAGCTGGCGCAGCACGGCGGAGGCCACCCGCGGGTCGCTCAGATCCGGCCGGCCGCGATCCGGCGAGGCGAACGGTCCCGCGTCCGACACCACCTCGTGGTAGCGCCGGTTGGGCGGCAGCGCCAGCGTCAGGGCGACGCTGCGCACGGAGCCGGAACCGGCGGTGAGGTGGTGGGTCGCACGGCCCCAGGCGGCGTCGTGCAGATGGTTCGTGCCCACGAGGAGGGCGGTGCCGCTGCTCCGGCAGGCGTCGACGACCGCATCGACATCGGCGTGCTCCGTGGCGAGCGGCTTCTCGCAGAAGATGCCACGGACTCCGGCATCCACCGCGGCCAGGATCTGGCGCGCGTGCTGGTCCGGCGGCGAGCAGAGCGCGATCACGTCGACGCGCGGATCGGCGAGCGCCTCCGCGATGTCGGTCGACCGGCGTGCGCCGAGCCGCTCCGCCGCCGCGACCGCGCGTCCGCTGCCGCTGTCGGTGACATGGACGACGGAGTACAGGTCGTCCAGTTCGCCGAGGGTCGGGATGTGCAGGGCTCCCGCGCCGGGGCCCGCGCCGATGACGGCGACTCCGTAGGGCATCTTCGCCTCCTTTTGTCAGGATTATGCCAAAGTCCGGAGCTTCCCGTCCATAGTTCGGCCGTTTCCTCCCTCTCCGTCGGAGCTTGTGTCAGAATTAACCATGGCTACAGGATCGGCGCTGAAGTTCGGCGCGCAGACCGACGAGGTCACCAGCCTCCTCCGGATCGTCAACCTCGTGCGGACCGGTGAGGCGGAGACCAGGCCCGAGATCGGACGCGTCACCGGGCTCGGGCGCGGCGTGGTCACGCAGCGCGTCGAGGCCGCCATCCAGATGGGCTTCCTCGAGGAGGGAGCGGTCGGCCCCTCCTCCGGCGGCCGGGCGCCGCGCACCCTCCGCTTCCGCTCGGACCAGGCCGTGATCCTCGTCTGCGCCCTCGGCGCACTGCACATCCGCGTCGGGCTCGCCGACCTCGACGGCACCATCCTCGCGTCCGACCACCGCCCCTGGGACATCGCCAACGGCCCAGAGCGAACGCTCGAGACGGCCTGCTCGATGCTGGACGACCTCCTGACGAATGCCGACGGCCCCACCATCTGGGCCGCGACGATCGGGGCGCCGGGCCCCGTGGATTTCGACCTCGGCTCGCCGGTGGCGCCGCCGATCATGCCCGGCTGGAACGGCTTCGACGTCCGCGGCTGGTTCCAGAAGCGCTTCGGCGCACCGGTCTGGGTCGACAACGATGTGAACCTGCTGGCCCTCGCCGAGCGGCGGCACCGCAGGGACGAGCCGGTGGACCTCATCTACTGCAAGGTCGGGAGCGGAATCGGCGCGGGGCTCGTCTCGCACGGCCGGATCCACCGCGGCGCCAACGGCGCCGCCGGCGACATCGGCCACGTGCGGATCCACGACTCGACCGCCGTCTGCCGCTGCGGCAAGATCGGCTGCCTCGAGGCGGAGGCCGGAGGCTGGGCCGTCGTCCGCGACGCCCAGGCGGCCATCGACGCCGGCGCCGACGGACTGCTGGCATCCCGGGTGGCCGATGGATCGCCGCTGACGCCCGAGGCGATCTCCATCGCGGCGATCGACGGGGATCCGCTGGCCATCCAGCTCGTGCAGCGGTCGGCGCGACTGGTCGGCGAGTCCATCGCCGCGCTGGTGAACATGTTCAACCCGGGCGTGATCGTCGTGGGCGGCGCGATGTCGTCGGCCGGGGAGGTCTTCCTCGCCGAGGTGCGGCAGCGCGTGTACGAGCTCTCGCTGCCGCTGGCGACCCGCGATCTCGCCATCGTCCGCTCGATCGGCGACGAGGACGAACCGCTGCTCGGCGGAGCGGAGCTGGCGATCGAGCAGCTGTTCGAGGTGACGTTCCCGCGCTGGTTCGCGGGAGGGCGGCCCACGGCGGAGGACGTCTACCTCGCCGCCTGAGCGGGGCGAAACTTGTTCTTCCTATTTCCGACATAAGTCGGTAGCTTTAGCGCTTATGACGCTCCCCCTTCTCCGGGACGACGCGCTCACGGTCGACGACGACCGGTTCGAGCTGCGGGTCTCCCTGCCCTGGATCCGTTCCCTGCCCCTCTCGAGCCTGCACGAGGTCGAGGTGATCATCGACGGCGCTTCCGAACCGGTCGACGTCCGCGTCGGTGACGGCGAGGGCTGGTGGTTCCTCCAGGACCGGGTCGTCCTGGCCGGCCGCCGGACGCTCGCGGACGCGCCGCACGAGGTCGACGTCGCGTTCCGGCTCGTCATCCCGTACCTGCCCGCCGGCCCGGATGCGCCGCTCACCCTCCCCTTCCGGGAGAGCCGCACGCTCCGCCCGGGCGTCGCCCTCGACTCCATCTCGAGGGACGCCGCATGAACCGGCAGACCGTCGACGAGCGGACCCCCGTGTCCACGGCGCTACCGGCAGGCTGGGCACTCAGCGCCAGCGCCTTCAACTGGACGCCGGACATCATCCGCGCCGAGCGGCCGGCCCCGGAGATCGCGGCCGACATCGTGCGCTCGGGCGTCGCGGACGCCATCGAGCTCGAACTCGGGCAGCTCTGGCGCTCGTACCCCGAGCCCGCCGACAGCGACGTCGATGCCCTGCGCGCCGCACTCGAGGACGCGGGAGGCCGGGTGAGCATCGTCGGCGCCAGCATCGACGACTGGGCCACGCCGACGCGGCGCCGCAACGAGGACGAGCGCTATGCCTTCCTGCTCCCCCAGCTGCGCGCGGCCGCGCGGCTCGGGGCGCACGGCGCCCGGCTGCCGATCGGCCAGGCCGGACCGGAGCTGCTCCGCCGGATCCGGCCGGTGCTGGCGGACCTGGACCTCACGCTGTACGAGGAGATCCAGGGCCAGCAGACTCCCGCCTCTCCGGCCGGCGCCGCGATCGACGTCATCGCAGAGCTGGACGACCCGCGGATCCGGCTGCTGATCGACATCAGCATGCTCATGCCGTCGCTGCCGCCTGGCTATGTGGAGCGACTGGCCGCGGGCGGCCTCCCGGGGACGCTGGTCGACGCCCTCGCGGACCGGTGGCGCGACGAGGGCACCGCCGATGAGGTGGTCGCGTTCCTGCGCTCGGGTGCCGTGCCGCCGCACATCCACACGCTCTACATGAACCTGCTGATCCGGTTCGGCCGGTCGCGGGTCGAGGACCTGGCCCCGATCCTCCCCCTCACCGGCGCCTTCCATCTCAAGTTCTGGGACCTGGACGATCGCGACGCGCGGGTGTCCGCCCCCATCCGCGAGCTGGGCGCCGCGCTGGCCGGGACGGGCTTCTCCGGCACGTTCTGCAGCGAGTGGGGCGGCCACGAGTGGCTCGACGACGAGAGCGCCGACAACATCACCCGGCGTCACCTCGCCCTCGCCGCGGACGCCCTGCTCGCCGGCGCGTGGGATGCGGGGAGCGCGGGCGCCGGCTCCTGAGCACCCGCTGCCCGGCGGCGCGCGAGAAGGGCCGCACGACTCACCGGT
>NZ_JBPGXM010000015.1:0-48428 GCF_056755495.1 Leifsonia sp. KNZ12-8B | reverse complement strand
CCCCCATGACCGGCGCGGGCGCCGGGCTGGGGGCGGGGGGGGCGGCCCCCCCCCGCTACACCTCGTTAAGGGAGATTTCCCCACATTTGTGCACAGGTCGGAGCCTGGGTCAGAAGCGGTTGACCACAGCATCCGAACTAGTTTTTACACACAGGGTGGGGAAAAGAAAATACCCGACCAGAGGCACAATCTCTACGAAAAAAACTTGGTTCTCCACAGTTGTCCACAGGTCTTGTGCACAACGTGCGCGGCGTTTCGCCCAGATTCTCCCCAGAGTTATCCACAGGTGAAGTTGTCCCCTGCCGCCACCCCTCCATAGGGTGAAGCGTCGTCGGAAACGCACCCGGAACATCCCGGCGATGTCGGCGGTCGGGCGGAGAATCGGACTCGACCGCGGTGCTCGTCCGCGCAAGCGCGGCGGGGTTCGGCGTGCCTGTGATGGTGCCTGTGCTGAACGTGCAGACATGACGTTCCTAGACGTGAAGGAGAAGACGTGTCGATCGCCCACATCGGTCTCGCCGACAACCGGGAACCGGGCGACACGCGCACCCCGGAACGGACGCCTCCGCACGACCTCCTCGCCGAGCAGAGCGCGCTCGGCGGCATGCTGCTCAGCAAGGACGCCGTCGCCGACGTCGTCGAGGTCGTCCGCGGCACCGACTTCTACATCCCCAAGCACGAGATCATCTACGACGCCATCCTGTCGTTGTACTCGCACGGCGAGCCCACCGACGTCATCACCGTCACCGACGAGCTGACCAAGCTGGGCGAGCTGTCGCGTGCCGGAGGCGCCGAGTACCTCCACACCCTGACCAGCCTCGTGCCCACCGCGGCCAATGCCGGGTACTACGCGAACATCGTGACCGAGAAGGCGCTGCTGCGCCGGCTGGTGGAGGCGGGCACCCGCATCACGCAGATGGGCTACAAGGCCGAGGGCGAGGTCCTCGACCTCGTCAACAACGCGCAGGCCGAGATCTACTCGGTCACCGGCACGCAGGAGGCCGAGGACTACGTCCCGCTGTCCGACGCCGTGACCGTCGCCATCGACGAGATCGAGGCGGCGAAGCACAAGGACGGCTCGATGACCGGTGTGCCCACCGGCTTCACCGAGCTCGACGAGCTGACCAACGGCCTCCACCCCGGCCAGATGGTCATCGTCGCCGCGCGCCCCGCGCTCGGAAAGTCGACGCTGGCCCTCGACTTCGCCCGCGCGGCCGCGATCAAGCACGACATGCCCACCATCTTCTTCTCGCTCGAGATGGGGCGCAGCGAGATCGCGATGCGCCTGCTCTCCGCCGAGGCCGCCGTCCCGCTGCAGCACATGCGCAAGGGCATGGTCGAGAACCGGGACTGGACGACCATCGCCTCCACCCGCGGCCGCATCAACGATGCCCCGCTCTACATCGACGACAGCCCCAATATGACGCTGGTCGAGATCCGGGCCAAGTGCCGCCGCCTCAAGCAGCGCGTCGGCCTCAAGATGGTCATCATCGACTACCTCCAGCTCATGACGAGCGGCAAGCGGGTCGAGAGCCGCCAGCAGGAGGTCAGCGAGTTCTCGCGTGCCCTCAAGCTGCTGGCGAAGGAGCTCCAGGTCCCGGTCATCGCGCTGTCGCAGCTGAACCGTGGCCCGGAGCAGCGCGCCGACAAGCTCCCCGCCCTCAGCGACCTCCGCGAGTCCGGCTCGATCGAGCAGGACGCCGACGTCGTCATCCTCCTGCACCGCGAGTCCGCCTACGAGAAGGACAACCCGCGCGCCGGCGAGGCCGACTTGATCGTCGCCAAGCACCGCAACGGCCCCACGAAGACCGTCACGGTCGCGTTCCAGGGCCACTACTCGCGGTTCACGGACATGGCGCCGATGTAGTGCTTGTCGTCGGCCGGCGTCCTAGACGCCGTGTTGGACCAGACGCCATGCGAGTCATTGCCCATGGTTCCTCGTAGTGTTGGGGCGTGGCTCAGAATGGCGGCTCCGGCGCTCTGGCGTCGGTTGAGGATGACTTCCCTCGTTGGTACCAAGACGTGCTGGAGAAGGCGCAGCTTGCCGACAACGGACCGGTGCGCGGCACCATGGTCATCCGACCGTATGCGTACTCGATCTGGGAGCGCATGCAAGCCGACGTCGATGCGCGGATCAAGCGCACGGGCGCGGAGAACGTGTATCTGCCGCTGTTCATCCCGCAGTCCTATCTCGAGCGTGAGGCGGAGCATGTCGAGGGATTCAGTCCCGAGCTGGCAGTCGTCACGCACGCGGGTGGCAAGGAGCTCGCCGAGCCGGTTGTCGTGCGCCCCACGAGCGAGACGGTGTTCGGCGAGCTGATGGCGAAATGGGTGCAGTCGCACCGAGATCTGCCGATGCTGCTGAACCAGTGGTCGAACGTCGTGCGCTGGGAGCTGCGGCCGCGCCTGTTCCTTCGTACGACCGAGTTCCTCTGGCAGGAAGGTCACACGGCCCACGCGACCGCTGGAGACGCGGCGGCATATGCCCGTCGCATCCATCTCGACGTTTACCGCGACTTCCTCCAGGACACGCTCGCCATTCCCGTGTTGGTCGGGGTCAAGAGCCCGCGGGAACGGTTCGCGGGCGCGGTCAACACGATGACCTGCGAGGCCATGATGGGCGACGGCAAGGCGCTGCAGATGGCAACAAGCCATGAGCTCGGCCAGAACTTCGCGCGCGCCTTCAGTATTGATTACACGGACTCCACCGGCACCGTGCAGACGTGCTGGACCACTTCCTGGGGCTCGAGTACGCGGATGCTGGGTGGGCTGATCATGGCTCACGGCGATCAGAATGGTCTGCGAGTGCCGCCGCGCGTCGCTCCGATTCAGGCCGTGGTCGTGGCGGTCAAGGATGATGAGCTCACCGTGGCTGCCGCATCCTCGGTCGCTGATGGGCTGGCGGCTGCCGGCGTGCGCGTTCGTCTCGACGCGCGGAGCACCCCCGGCTTCGGCCGTCGCATCGTCGACTGGGAGCTCAAGGGCGTACCGGTCCGGATCGAGGTCGGACCTCGCGACCTCGACGCAGGACAAGTGACCATCGCCCGTCGCGACGCCAGCGGCAAGACGGTGTTGCCCCTCGACCACGTGGCCCATGCCATCCCGACTCTGCTCGGTGAGATGCAGACCGAGATGCTCGAGCAGGCGCGCAAGCGGCTCGCCGACAACACGACCGATGTCGAGACGGTGGCCGACGCGACCATCGCTGCAGCGACCGGATTCGCGCGGATCCCGTACGCGAACCTCGGAGAATCCGGCGAGGATGAGTTGGCGGCGAACGCCCTCACGGTCCGGTGCCTCCAGACCGCCGAGGGCGAGCTTCCGACCGACCCCAGCCAAGAGGTGTTGTACGCGATCGTCGCTCGCAGCTACTGACGAGCTAATATGTTAGACTCTGCATGTACGCCTCGCGCGACATCATTCCCCAGGATGACGCGCAACCCGAATGCGTGAGCCTGTAATGGAAACCATGAACGCCCTCCTTCTTCCCCTGCTGCAGAGCGCGGGTGCCGTCGCACTCGCGGTCATGGCCTTCAGCCTGGCGTTCACCTGGTCGTCGCTCACGTCGCAGATCCGGGAGCTGCAGACCGAGCGCTCACGGCTCGCCGCCTTCTCCGCCCTGGGTGTGGTGATCCTGCTGGCCGCCGCCGTGATCTATCTGGCGCCTGGCCTGCTGCTGCGCGACACGGTCGGCCTGCCGATCGCCGTGCCGCTCCTGGCGACCTGGCTGATCACGGCGGGGGCACTCGTGGTCCGGGGCCTGGTCGCGAGCGGTGCGGTCCGCGCCGTGTCGTGGGCGTACGCCGTCGTCGCGTTCTGCGGCGCCGCCGCCGGTCTGCTGTCGGCCCTCGCCGCTCAGCACCGGATCGCGGACACCATCACCCCGACCGGCGGGTTCCTGCTCGCCGTCGGCGCGGTCGCTGGCATCGTCGTCTGGGCCGGCCGCGAGACGCCGGAGACCCCGGAGACGCGTCGCGCCTGAGGCGCGGCGCCTGACGCGTCGGACCTGAGGCGCCGCGCCTGACGCGTGCGCACGCGCCGCTCCCGTGGTGCCCCGCCGCCCCCGTGACGCCTCGGTTCAGGCGCTTGCGCTCGGCGACGTCGCCTCCGCAGCAGCTGCGCGCGACGAGCCTCCACCCGGCCATCGCCGCGAGATCCACACCACCCCGAAGCCGGCGCAGAGGATGACCGCGGCGATCAGGAGGATGTAGAACGCGACCGAGCCGTAACCGTTGGGGGAGTTCGCGGGGTTGAGGAACGGGTACGGGTACCAGGGCTGCTTGCCCGTCGTCGGATCGGCGGCGATCGGCGCGCGCAGCAGCGTGTACACCGCCCAGACGATGGGGAACGCCGCGATGCCCCACACGACCCGCAACCGCAGCGGGGTGCGGCCGGGGGCGAGCAGCCAGTCCACCAGCATCCACAGCGGCGCGACGACGTGCAGCACCTCGTTCGACCACGGCACGGTCTGCCCCTGGGGCAGCTGGATGCTCCGCAGCAGGAGGTTGTAGACGACCCCGGTGGTCACCATGTAGGTGACGACCGCGGCCCGCAGGGCGGTGAACCAGCCGGGGTCGTCACCTCTTCTGATCACGAGGAGGACCGCGCCGATCGCGAGCACGACGACCGTCGCCAGGTTCGACTCGATGGTGAAGAAGCTGAGGAAGTTCACCACGAAACCGGCGACGCTGCCGCCGGCCGCGGCCACGGCCTCCGCACTGTGGGTGAACTGGGCGACGATGGCCGCCAGCGTCAGCAGCGCGACGCCGGCGCGGGCCGTGGCGAAGGCGATCCGCATGGGCAGAGCGTAGCGCGGGCGGGCCTCCCATCGGGCGAACGCGCAGGAAGGCCGCGACTAGACTGGAGCGGAATCCCATTCTGAGAGAGGTCGCCGAGGTGGCACCCGCCGTTCCTGCCCCGCTGCCGGGCATCCAGACTCCGAACCGCTATTGGGTCGTCCCCGCGGTGCGCGCGCTCGTCGCGCTCGCCGCCGCCGCCGTGATCACCTTCACGCGCGACGCTCACACCGCGACCTTCGGTCTGATCGTGTTCGGCGCCTTCGCGCTCCTCGACGGGCTCGCCACCGGCGCACTGAGCGCCGTGTTCGGCGCCCGCGGACTCACCAGGACACTCTTCGTGATCCAGGGTGCCGTCGGGATCGTCGCCGGCGTGCTCGCTCTCTCGCTCTCCGGCAGCGGACTCGGCCTCTACCTCTACCTCGTCACGGTCTGGGCGGCCCTCACCGGCTTCCTCGAGCTCTACAACGGCCTGCGCTCCCGCTCGCGCGATGCGGCGGCGCGCGACTGGCTCATCACCGGCGCACTGACCGCCGTGCTGGCCCTCGTCCTCCTCTTCGTTCCGGCGGATGCCGTGCTCGCGATCGGCCTGTTCGGCGCGTGGGCGGTCATCGTCGGCGTGTTCCAGGGCATCGGCGCAGCCTCCCTGCACTCCTCCGCCCGGTCGGAGGAGGCCCGCCGGGCAGGGAGCGGATCGTGACCAGGCGCGACAAGAAAGACCCCAGCGTGACCAACACCCCGTCCCAGAGCCTCCAGCCGAGCCGACGCGACCGCTTCCTGCCGATGGAGCTGCTCGGCATCTCCGCCGGCCTCGGCGTCTTCGTCGGGCTGATCGTGCTGATCGCGACCCGCGAGTTCGTCCTCGCCGCGGTCGGGCTCGGCGTCGCCTTCATCGTCTCGGTCGTACTCATGGCGCTCTTCGCGCTCGCGTTCAAGCCGACGGCCGCCGAGGTGGAGGACATCCACGAGCAGGACGAGGCCGAGGGCGGCGACCGGCCCCGCGGCCACTAGTCCGGGCTGCCAGCAGGCCTGACGGCCATCGCCCCGGCCGCCCCTGGCCGCGCGCCCGACGTGCCGCAGCCCCGCGCCCGACGCGCCGCGCGCGGCTCCGTGACCCTTAGAGCTCGTCGACCAGCCGGGAGGCGAGGCCCACGTACGTCGCGGGCGTCAGCTCCAGGAGGCGGTTCTTCGCGGCCTGGCCGATGTCGAGGCCGTTCACGAACTCCACGAGGCCCGCGTGGTCGACGCGCTTGCCGCGGGTCAGCTCCTTGAGCAGCGCGTACGGGTCGGAGATGGTCGACCGGCCCGCGGTGACCTCCGCGCGGATGACGGTCTGGATGGCCTCCGCCAGCACCTCCCAGTTCGCGTCGAGGTCGGCGGCGAGCAGGTCGCGGTCGAGCGCGATCTGGCCGAGGCCCCGCTCGATGTTGTCGAGGGCGAGGAGGGAGTGGCCGAGCCCGACCCCGATGTTGCGCTGCGTCGTCGAGTCGGTCAGGTCGCGCTGCAGGCGGCTGGTGACCAGCGTCGCGGACAGCGAATCGAGGACGGCGCTCGAGAGCTCGAGGTTGGCCTCGGCGTTCTCGAACCGGATGGGGTTGACCTTGTGCGGCATCGTCGACGATCCCGTGGCGCCCGGCTCCGGCACCTGCCGGAAGTACCCGAGCGAGATGTACGTCCAGATGTCGGTGCAGAGGTTGTGCAGGATGCGGTTGGCGTGCGAGATCGCCGAGTAGAGCTCGGCCTGCCAGTCGTGCGACTCGATCTGGGTGGTGAGCGGGTTCCAGGTCAGGCCGAGGCTGCCCACGAACTCCTGCGAGATGCGGGGCCAGTCCGCCGACGGGTCGGCGACGAGGTGCGCGGCGAACGTGCCGGTCGCGCCGCTGAACTTGCCGAGGTACTCGGTGCGCTGGATCTGCGTGCGGAGGCGCTCCAGGCGGTGCACGAACACCGCGAGCTCCTTGCCCATGGTGGTCGGCGTCGCCGGCTGGCCGTGCGTGCGTGCGAGCATCGCGTCGTCGCGGTACTGCAGCGCCTGCGCCCGCAGCTCGCCGATGACCGCGCGGAACTTGGGGAGCCAGACCTCGTTGATCGCGGCGCTGACCGTCAGCGCGTAGGAGAGGTTGTTGATGTCCTCGCTCGTCGCCGCGAAGTGCGTCAGCTCGGCGATGTGGTCGAGGCCGAGAGCGTGCAGGCGCTCCCGCACCAGGTACTCCACCGCCTTCACGTCGTGCTTGGTGGTGGCCTCCAGCTCGGCGAGACGGTCGATCTCGGGCTGGCCGAAGTCGTCGACCAGGGCGCGCAGCGAGCGGACCTGCTGGTCGGTCAGCGGCGACGAGCCAAACATGCGGTGGCTCGTGAGGTAGATCAGCCACTCCACCTCGACCTGCACCCTCGCCCGGTTGAGACCGGCCTCGGACAGGTGGTCGCCGAGACCGAGCACCGCGGAGCGGTACCGGCCGTCCAGGGGGCTGAGCGGCTGGGGAGGCAGGGCGGTCATGGGTCTCCTCTGCGGGAACGGCGACGGGGTTCGCGCCTATTCTCCCGCATCCGCGTGCCGCAGCGCGCGGGAGGCCCGCCTCAGTCGCGCGTGACGGGCCGCAGCACCAGGCCGATCAGCCAGGCGATGATGCCGAGGACCAGCGCGCCGAACACGCCGGACCAGAAGCCGTCGACGTGCAGCCCGAAGCCCATCGCGTCGCTGATCCACGAGACGATGAAGAGCAGGAACGCGTTCACGACGAGGGAGATGAGCCCGAGCGTCAGGATGTAGAGCGGGAACGCCACGATGCGGATCGCCGTCCCCACGATCGCGTTGACCACGCCGAAGATCAGGGCGACCAGCAGGTAGGTCAGCACCGTGGCGGTGGTGTCGCCCTCCGTCCAGGGCCGCACCGTGACGCCGGGCACGATGAGGGTCGTCAGCCAGAGCGCGACCGCGTTGATGATCACCTTGAGCAGGAATCGCATGCCGCCATCATTACAGGGCCGGCGACTCTGCTGAAGGGGTTGCGGACGCGGAGAAGGATTCTCCCGCCGGTATGCGCGCGCGGCTAAGTTTGGTCTGTGACTTCCGACACCCCGATCGGCGTGCGGCTGCGGCCCGAGATCGTGGCGGTCCCCCCGTACAAGCAGGGGCGCCCCGCGCCGGCCGACGGCTACAAGCTGTCCAGCAACGAGAATCCGTATCCGCCCCTCCCCTCGGTCGTGGAGGCTGTCGCCGCCACGCTCGGGGAGCTCAACCGCTACCCCAACGCCGGCGGCGCCGACCTGCGCGCGCGCCTGGCGGAGCGGCACGGCGTCGCGCTGGAGCAGGTGCACCTGGGCAGCGGCTCCGTCGCCCTGCTGGCGCAGCTGATCACCGCGGCGGCGGGCGCCGGCGACGAGGTCGTGTACTCGTGGCGCTCGTTCGAGGCGTATCCCGGACTCGTGACGGCGACCGGCGCCACCAGCGTGCAGATCCCGAACCGGCCGGACGGCGGGCACGACCTCGCGGCGATGGCCGACGCGATCACCGATCGCACGCGCGTCGTGATCGTCTGCACACCGAACAACCCCACGGGCGCGATCGTCACCGCGGACGAGTTCACCGCCTTCATGGAGCGGGTGCCGACCGATCTGCTCGTGCTGCTCGACGAGGCGTACTACGAGTTCGTGACCGACGACGCCTCCGTCGACGGCATCCCGCTGCTCTCCCGCTACGCGAACCTCGTGGTGCTGCGCACGTTCTCGAAGGCCTACGGCCTCGCTGCCCTGCGCATCGGCTACGCGGTCGGCCCTGCGGCCGTGCTCGACGCCGCGCGCTCGGCGGCCATCCCGCTGTCGGTGACGGACGCCTCCCGTGTGGCGGCGCTCGCCGCCATCGACGCCGAGGACGAGCTGATGGAGCGGGTCGCCCGCATCGCCATGCGCCGCGACCGGCTGCGGGAGGCGCTCATCGAGCAGGGCTGGAACGTGCCGGTGGCGCAGGGCAACTTCGTCTGGCTCGCGACCGGCGACGAGACCGCCGCCGCCAACGACGCCTTCTTCGACGCCGGGCTGACCGTGCGCGCCTTCCCGCCGGAGGGCATCCGCATCAGCGTCGGCGAGGACGAATCTGTAGAAGAACTCCTCCGGGTGGCCGCCGATGTTGTGCGGAACCTACCAACAGGGCACCCGGCCAAGCGGTTAGGTTAGAACGATGGTTGCGACGAACGACATCCCGCGCCCGGCGAACACCGTCCAGCTGCTGACTCCGGAGGGCCGCTTCCAGCCGAGCGACGTGGCCGCCGAGTACCTCCCGTACCTCGAGCGCCTCTCGGAGGACGACTATCGCCGGTTCTACCGCGAGATGGTCCGCGTCCGCGCGTTCGACAACGAGGCGGCGAACCTCCAGCGCCAGGGCCAGCTGGGCCTCTGGGTGCCGAGCCACGGCCAGGAGGGCGCCCAGGTCGGCTCCGCCTTCGCCGCGAAGCCGCAGGACCACCTCTTCCCGTCGTACCGGGAGCACGTGGTCGGCATGATCCGCGGCATCGACCCGATCGGCATCATCGGGCTGCTGCGCGGCGTCACGCACGGCGGCTGGGACCCGACGGATCCGGCGACCGGCAACTTCCACCTCTACACGCTGGTCATCGGCTCGCATACGCTGCACGCCACCGGCTACGCGATGGGCATCACGTTCGACGGCAACGTGGGCACCGGCGACCCGGAGACCGACGCCGCCGTGATCGCGTACTTCGGCGACGGCGCGACCAGCCAGGGCGACGTGAGCGAGGCCTTCGTCTTCGCCGCGAGCTACCAGACCCCCCAGGTCTTCTTCCTGCAGAACAACCACTGGGCGATCTCGGTGCCGGTCTCGACCCAGTCCCGCACTCCTCTCTATCTGCGGTCGAGCGGCTTCGGCATCCCGGGCGTGCAGATCGACGGCAACGACGTGCTGGCCTCCTACGCGGTCACCGCCAAGCTGCTCGACGACGCGCGCAACGGCGAGGGGCCGAGCATGATCGAGGCGCTGACGTACCGGATGGGCGCCCACACCTCGAGCGACGACCCCAGCAAGTACCGCACCGACGAGGAGCTGGCGTACTGGGCCGACCGCGACCCGATCCTCCGCTTCCGGGTGTTCCTGGAGCAGCAGGGGCTCGGCCAGGCGTTCTTCGACGCGGCGGACGAGGAGGGGGCCGACCTGGCCGCCGACATCCGTCGCCGCACGCTCGAGCTCGGCCCGCCTCCCGTCGCGTCGATGTTCGAGCACGTCTACAGTGAGCCGCACCCGTTGATGGAGGAGCAGCGACGCTGGCTCGAGGAGTACGAGGCGTCGTTCGGAGGTGACGCATGAGCGACATCAGGAGCGAGACCGACTACGTGGAGGCCGAGCTGATCGAGGGCGAGGAGCAGCGTCACGACTCCGGGGCCCAGACGGAGACGACCGACACGGAGGCGATCGACGTGGTCGAGATCATCGAGAGCGAGCCGGGCTCGACCGTGCTCGAGGAGCACGTCGCCGAGCAGGAGTGGTCGCGCGAGTTCGTCATCGACGACCAGAGCGCGGAGGCGGCGCAGGCCGGTGAGCAGGCCGAGGCGCCTGCCGAGTCCGCGGCGCCCGCCGCCCCGGAGCCTCCTGTTCAGAACCTCCCCCTGGTGAAGGCGCTCAACGCCGGCCTGCGGCGGGCGCTCGCCGAGGACGACCGCGTGCTGATCCTCGGCGAGGATGTCGGCCCGCTCGGCGGCGTCTTCCGGGTCACCGAGGGCCTGCAGAAGGAGTTCGGCCCGAAGCGCGTCGTCGACACCCCGCTCGCGGAGGCCGGCATCATCGGCACGGCGATCGGCCTGGCGATGCGCGGCTATCGGCCCGTGGTCGAGATCCAGTTCAACGGCTTCGTGTTTCCCGGCTTCGACCAGATCACGACCCAGCTCGCCAAGCTGACGAACCGCCACGGCGGCGGCGTGAAGATGCCGGTCGTCGTCCGCATCCCGCACGGCGGCCACATCGGAGCGGTCGAGCACCATCAGGAGGCTCCGGAGGCATACTTCGCCCACACCGCCGGCCTGCGCGTGGTCGCGCCGTCGACCCCGCACGACGCGTACTGGATGATCCAGGAGGCCATCCAGTCCGACGACCCGGTCATCTTCTTCGAGCCGATGAGCCGCTACTGGCCCAAGGGCGAGGTCGACCTGACGCAGAACCAGACGCCGCTGCACGCGAGCCGTGTCGTCCGGACCGGCACCGACGCGACGGTCGTGGCGTGGGCCGGCATGGTCAGCGTCGCCCTGCGAGCCGCCGAGATCGCCGCCGAGGAGGGCCGCAGCCTGGAGGTCGTCGACCTGCGCTCGCTCTCCCCCATCGACTACGCGCCGCTGCTGCAGTCCGTGCAGAAGACCGGTCGCCTGATCATCGCCCAGGAGGCGCCCGGCACGGTGTCGGTCGCGTCGGAGGTCGCCGCGACCATCGCGGAGCGCGCCTTCTACTCGCTGGAGGCTCCCGTGCTGCGGGTGGCCGGGTTCGACACCCCGTTCCCGCCCGCGAAGCTCGAGGAGACCTACCTGCCCGACGCCGACCGCATCCTCGAGGCCGTCGACCGCGCGCTCGCGTACTGAGCGCGCCGAACGAAAGAAGTCGCACACATGAGCGAGTCCCAGTTCCTGCTGCCCGATGTGGGCGAGGGTCTCACGGAGGCGGAGATCGTCGCCTGGAAGGTGGCGCCCGGCGAGCCGGTGGCCGTGAACCAGGTGATCGTCGAGATCGAGACCGCGAAGTCGCTCGTCGAGCTGCCGTCGCCCTTCGAGGGCACGGTCGGTGAGCTCCTGGTCTCGGAGGGGCAGACCGTGGAGGTCGGCACGCCGATCATCACCGTGACCGGCGAGGGCGGCCAGGATGCCCCCGCCGAGCCCGCGGGCGAGGTCGAGCAGGCCGAGGCCGACGCCGCCGCGAGCGTCTCGCACGAGTCGGACGCTCCGAAGGCGGGTGCTGTGCTCGTCGGATACGGCTCCGCCGGGCACGGCAGCAGCCGGCGGCGGCGCGTCAGCCACCCCGGCACGGCCTCCATCCCGGTGGCATTCGCGGGCTCGGTCGCTCCGGCGGCTCCGGCCCCGGCGGCGGCTCCCGCAGCTGCGCCCGCACCGGCCGCCTCCCCCGCCGCGACCTCGTCGCACGGTGGACCCGCGGTCGCGCGCGGCCCGGTCGTCGCCAAGCCGCCCATCCGCAAGCTGGCGAAGGACCTCGGCGTCGACATCACCCTGGTGACACCGACCGGACCGATCGGCGACGTCACGCGCGACGACGTGGTGCGGGAGGCGACGCAGGCGACCGTGTTCCGCAACATCCAGACCCCGGAGTGGCCGTCGGACCGCGAGGACCGCATCCCGGTCAAGGGCGTCCGCAAGGCGATCGCGAACGCGATGACGACCAGCGCCTTCAACGCCCCGCACGTCAGCCTCTTCGTCGACGTCGATGCGACGCGCACGATGGAGTTCGTCAAGCGCCTCAAGAACTCGGCCGACTTCGCCGGCGTCAAGGTCTCGCCGCTGCTCATCGTCGCGAAGGCGATCATGTGGGCGGTGCGCCGCAACCCGATGGTGAACTCGACGTGGACGGACGAGGAGATCATCGTCCGGCACTACGTGAACCTCGGCATCGCCGCCGCGACCCCGCGCGGGCTGATCGTGCCGAACATCAAGGAGGCGCAGGGCATGACCCTGCTCGAGCTCGCCAGGGCGCTCGAGCAGCTCACCCTCACCGCGCGCGACGGCAAGACGCCCCCGTCGGACATGACCGGCGGAACGATCACCATCACGAACATCGGCGTGTTCGGCATGGACACCGGTACGCCCATCCTGAACCCCGGCGAGGTCGGCATCGTCGCGCTCGGCACCATCAAGCAGAAGCCGTGGGTCGTCGACGGCGAGGTGCGGCCGCGCTACGTGACGACCGTCGGCGCGTCCTTCGACCACCGCGTGGTGGACGGCGACGTGGCCTCGCGCTTCCTGGCGGACGTGGCGTCGATCATCGAGGAGCCCGCGCTGCTGCTCGACTGAGTTTGACAATCATTCTCATTAGTTCGTAGTGTGAGGAGGGCGCCCACGACCGTGGGCGTACACTCTTTCGATGCCGCGCGAGCGGCTTAGACAGGCATCCTCATGCAGACGCGACCCCTCGTGTCCCTCCTCGCGCTCGCGGCCGCAACGGCCGTCGCGCTCACCGGCTGCGCCTCGGGCGCCGGCGGCTCCACCTCCACCGACGGCGAGCTCCGCATCGTCGCCAGCACGAACGTCTACGGCGACATCGCCGCCACCATCGCGGGCGACGCCGCGACCGTGACCTCGATCATGGACGACCCCGCGCAGGATCCCCACTCCTTCGAGGCGAGCGCGCAGAACCAGCTCGCCATCTCGAAGGCCGACGTCGTCATCGAGAACGGCGGCGGCTACGACGACTTCATGGACACCATGCTGAAGGCCTCGGCGAACGACGACCGCACGGTCCTCAACGCGGTCGAACTCTCGGGCAAGAAGGCCGAGGGCGGCGAGCTCAACGAGCACGTCTGGTACGACCTCCCGACCGTGAAGAAGCTCGCCGACGCCCTCGCCGACGCCCTGGGTGAGGCGGATCCGGACAACGCGAGCACCTTCACCGCCAACGCGGCCACGTTCGACACGGCGCTGTCTGACCTGGAGGCTCGCGTCGCGTCCATCAAGGCGACCCACGCCGGCGACGGCGTCGCCGTCACCGAGCCCGTTCCGCTGTACCTGCTGGAGGCGATGGGGCTCGAGAACAAGACCCCGGAGGCCTTCAGCGAGGCGATCGAGGAGGGGAACGACGTCTCCCCCGCCGTGCTGCAGGACATGCTCGACCTCTTCCACGGCCGCTCGGTCGCGGCGCTCGTCTACAACGAGCAGACGACGGGACCGGAGACCGAGCGCGTGCTCGCCGCGGCGAAGGCGGCCGGCGTCCCGGTCGTCCCGGTGACCGAGACGCTGCCCGCCGGGAAGCACTACGCGGGCTGGATGGGCGCGAACATCGACGCCGTCGAGAAGGCGCTGGGCGCATGACCGAGCCGCTGACGCGCGTCGCGCTGCCCGCCGACCGCGACGTGGTGCTGAGCCTGCGGGATGCGTCCCTCGGTTTCGGCGCGCGCACGCTGTGGAGCGGTCTCGACCTCGACATCCACGCCGGGGAGTTCGTCGCGGTGCTCGGGCCGAACGGGTCGGGTAAGACCAGCCTGCTGCGCACGATCCTCGGCCAGCAGCAGCTCGACTCCGGCAGCATCAGCTTCGACGGCCACGCGGTGCGCCGCGGCGACCGGAGGATCGGCTACATCCCGCAGCAGAAGATCATCCCGCCGGGGACGCCCATGCGCGCCCGCGACCTGGTCGCGCTCGGCGTGAACGGGCACCGCTGGGGTCTCCCGTGGCCGAGCCGCGCCGATCGGGAGCAGACGGAGGCGCTGGTCGACGCGGTCGGCGCGCGCCGGTACGCCGACGCCCCGGTCGGGGCGCTGTCCGGCGGTGAGCAGCAGCGGCTCCGGGTCGCGCAGGCGCTGGCCGGCGACCCCTCCCTCCTGCTCTGCGACGAGCCGCTGCTCTCGCTCGATCTGCAGCACCAGCGCGGCGTCAGCGAGCTCATCGACAAGCGCCGCCGCGAGCACGGCAGCGCCGTCGTCTTCGTGACGCACGACGTGAACCCGGTGCTCGGGATGGTCGACCGGGTGCTGTACCTGGCCGGCGGCCGGTTCCTCACCGGGAGCCCCGACGAGGTGCTGCGGTCGGAGGTGCTGACCGACCTGTACGGGACGCCCGTCGACGTGATCCGCACGCGCGGACGCATCGTCGTGGTCGGCATCCCGGACGCGGAGACGCATTCGCACCACGACCACTCCCACGCCCCGCACCCGGAGCCCGCCGCATGATCACGCACCTCATCGCCTCCACGGACCTGTGGTCGCAGCTGTTCGACTTCACGGACTACGGCGAGCTGCTGCTGCTCGTGCGCAACTCGATCTTCGCGGGCGCCGTGCTCGGCGTCGTGGGCGGCCTGATCGGCGTGTTCGTGATGCAGCGGGACATGGCGTTCGCTGTGCACGGCATCAGCGAGCTCTCGTTCGCCGGCGCCGCCGCCGCGCTGCTCTTCGGCGCGAACGTGGTCGTCGGCTCCCTCTTCGGATCGCTGATCGCGGCCGTCCTCATCGGCCTGCTGGGGGCGAAGGCGAGGGACCGCAACTCGATCATCGCGGTGCTGATGCCGTTCGGCCTGGGCCTCGGCATCCTGTTCCTCGCCCTCTATCCCGGCCGCAGCGCGAACAAGTTCGGGCTGCTGACGGGCCAGATCGTCTCGGTGGACGACCCCCAGCTCGGCTGGCTGATCGCCATCGGCGCGATCGTGCTGCTCGGCCTGCTGCTGATGTGGCGGCCGCTGACCTTCGACAGCCTGGATGCCGACGTCGCCGCCTCCCGCGGGGTCCCGTCGCGCTTCGTCGCGCTCGCCTTCATGGTGCTCCTCGGGCTCGCCGTCGCGGTCTCGGTGCAGATCGTCGGGGCGCTGCTCGTGCTGTCGCTGCTCGTCACCCCCGCCGCCGCCGCGATGCGCATCTCGTCGTCGCCGTTGGGCGTCCCGCTGCTGAGCATCGGGTTCGCGCTGGTCTCGGTGGTGGGCGGCATCCTGCTCGCCCTGGGCAGCGCGGTGCCGATCAGCCCGTACGTGACCACGATCTCGTTCGTCATCTACGTGGTCTGCCGCATCGTCGGCGGTCGACGCGGTGTCCGTGCACGCTCGACGGTGGCAGCAGCGGACTCACGGCCACTCGTGAGCCGGGCGGGCTAGCCTGAGATGGTGAAGCGGAACACGTGGCAGCGGGAGGCCGTCCGCGAGGCGCTGACCTCGACGGAGGGCTTCATCAGCGCGCAGGGACTGCACCTGAACCTCCACGAGTCCGGCTCCCCGATCGGCCTCGCGACCGTCTACCGCGCGCTGGCCGACCTGGCGGCGGAGGGGGACGCCGACTCGCTGCAGTCGCCGGAGGGCGAGAGCCTGTACCGGGCGTGCACCACGGGCCACCACCACCACCTGATCTGCCGCAACTGCGGCCTCACGGTCGAGATCTCGGCCGACCCGGTCGAGGAGTGGGCCCGCGCGGCCGCCGCGGAGCACGGGTTCACGCAGGCGCAGCACGTCGTGGACGTGTTCGGGCTGTGCGCGGAGTGCTCGGCCCGCGGCTGAAATGTGACCACTAGAATGTGCGGATGCGCATCGGGGTCTACATCGACGGGTTCAACCTGTATTACGGGGCGAGGAAACACTGTGGGCGTGGGACGCCGGGTTGGAGATGGCTGGACCTGCGCGCGCTGGTGGAGCCGCTGATCGGGTGGCCGGCCGCGAGGATCAGCCGCGTCGTGTACTGCACGGCGCGGGTGGATGCGGTGGCCAACCAGTCGGGCGCGATCGACCAGAACGTCTACCTTGGCGCGTTGATCGACTCCGGCTCGGTGGATTTGATCGCCGAAGGTCGCTACGTCTCCTGGGCGAAGGAGGAACCCCTCGTGAATGAGCCCAGGGGAACCTATCGTCCAACTGCATACCGACATGCTGGCGAACAATGGGACGACAGGCTCCCATTGCGAAGGACGCCGGCTTCCGGCGGCGGTGCCGACAGCGTGCTGGCCACTGTTCAGAAGCGCGAGGAAAAGGGGTCCGACGTCAACGTGGTCTCGCACCTCCTCCTCGACGTCTTGACGAAGGCGGTGGACGGTGCAGTCGTCGTGTCGAACGACTCGGACTTCGAGCTTCCCTTGCGCCTGGTTCGCGATCGCGTGCCTGTCGGAACGGTGAATCCCTCTACAAGTCCCACTGCCGGCGCCCTGAGGGGTCGACACGATGACGGCGTCGGTGGGCACTGGTGGCGACGACTCACGGCTGAGGACTACCGAGCCAGTCAGTTGCCAGAGCGGGTGGGCAGTTACCGCAGGCCTGACGGTTGGTGATTCACGGACAAAAAAAGACCCGTCCTCCAGTGGAAGACGGGTTGGCGATGTCAAGAATACACGAAATCGAGTTTCCGTAGTTCAATAATCCGGCTCAGCCGATTTGGCCGGCCCCGCCCTCATGCCGTAGTATGGATGTTTGGCTGAGTGGGACTCCTCCCGCTCGGATCGTGCACGAAACCCCCACCGCCTCAAAACACCGGGGAAGTCGTGCGCCGACAAGTGACCTTGGGTGGGGCGTCCGCCCCACGGTATTGGAGAAGAAAGCAATGGCAGCAGTGTGCCAGGTGACTGGAGCCACTCCCGGCTTCGGTCACAGCATCTCGCACTCGCACCGCCGCACCAAGCGCCGGTTCGACCCGAACATCCAGAAGAAGACGTACTACGTTCCGTCGCTTCGCCGCAACGTCACCCTGAACCTGAGTGCCAAGGGCATCAAGGTCATCGACGCTCGTGGCATCGAGGCCGTGGTCAAGGACATCCTGGCCCGTGGGGAGAAGATCTAGCGATGGCGAAGCAGCAGGACATCCGTCCGATCATCAAGCTCCGTTCGACGGCGGGCACCGGTTACACCTACGTGACCAAGAAGAACCGCCGCAACGACCCCGACCGCCTCGTGCTCAAGAAGTACGACCCGGTCATCCGCAAGCACGTCGACTTCCGAGAGGAGCGCTAATCATGGCCAAGAAGTCAAAGATCGCCAAGAACGAGCAGCGCAAGGTCATCGTCGCTCGCAACGCCGCCAAGCGGCTCGAGCTGAAGAAGGCCCTGGTCGACCCGAACGGCACCGACGAGTCCCGTGAGGCCGCCCGCGTGGGTCTGCAGAAGCTCCCCCGCGACGCCTCGCCGATCCGCGTCCGCAACCGCGACGCCGTCGACGGCCGCCCCCGCGGAAACCTCAGCAAGTTCGGCATCTCGCGTGTGCGTTTCCGCGACATGGCGCACCGCGGCGAGCTCCCCGGCATCACCAAGTCCAGCTGGTGACATCGGCGACAGCCTCCTGAAGGGGCGTCCGGCTTCGGCCGGGCGCCCCTTCTGCATGGAAAAGGTGTCCCGAACCGCCGGAATTCCGCGTGTTTCCGCGGGTTTCTGATACATTCGAGGCGGTCGACCGACCAAACGTAACGGCCCAGCGTGGCCTCAACCGTTCCACACAGAAGCTGTAGATCCAGCACAAGGTCCGAGGAGGACACTCAATGGCTGACAACCTGAACAAGACCGAGCTCGTCGCCGCTGTCGCCGCAGCGTCGGGTCAGAGCCAGGCCGCCGTCTCCAGCGTCGTCGACGCCTTCTTCAGCACGGTCGCCGAGACCGTCGCCAAGGGCGGCAAGGTCACCATCCCGGGCTGGCTCGCCGCCGAGCGCACCGAGACCGCTGCCCGCACCGGCCGCAACCCGCAGACCGGCGAGGAGATCTCGATCCCGGCCGGCCACCGCGTCAAGCTGACCGCGGGCTCGAAGCTGAAGGCTGCCGTCAAGTAGTCTCCCCCGCTTGCCGAGGGCGGCGTCGCGTGTGCGACGCCGCCCTCGTCGTATCTGGGGGGCGTCGCGGCGCTCGGCACGCGGCACTCGGCGGTCGTTCGGCTGGGAGGCCTAGGGTGGAACGGTGCCCAGACTCGTCCGTGTGATCGGCCCTGCCGTCCTGCTGATCGCCGCACTCGCGGCGGTCCTGGCCGGTCTCGCCTTCGGCGGCGGCGCGGACGCCCCGCTGCTCGCCGACCCGGGCGCGCTCGTCCGCTGGGGCCTCCCGATCTCGACGCTGGTCGTCAACCTCAGCCTCTCCGGCGTGCTCGGCGCGCTGGTGCTCGGCTGCTTCGCGCTCAGCCCGGACCGCGACGAGTACGGCAAGGCGCTCGACTTCGCCGCCGGCAGCGCCGCGGTGATGACCGTCGCCTCCGCCGCGACCGGACTCTTCACCTTCGTCAGCGTCTCGAACGTCCCGTGGTCGTTCGACGAGGCGTTCAGCAATGGCCTGAGCTCGTTCATCACCAGCGTCCCGCTCGGCCAGGCCTGGCTCGGGGTGACGCTGATCGCTGCCGCGGTCACCGTGCTCTGCTTCGCGGTCCGCAACCAGACCGCCCTCGTCTTCGTCACGGCCCTGGCGATGGCGAGCGTGATCCCGATGGCGCAGCAGGGGCACAGCGCCGAGGCGTCCGGACACGATGCGGCGGTCACGTCGTTCGGCCTCCACGTGCTGTTCGCCGCGATCTGGCTGGGCGGACTGCTCACGCTGATCGTGCTGCGCGGCGTCCTGGGCGGCAACGGCCCGGGCGGTAACGGCCTCGGCAACGGCCGACTCGTCACCGTCCTGGAGCGCTACAGCTCGGTCGCGCTCGTCGCGTTCGTCGTCGTCGCCGCCTCCGGCTACGTGAATGCGGAGCTGCGTGTCGGCACGCTGGCCGAGCTCGCGACCCCGTACGGCATCCTCGTGCTCGTCAAGGTCGCGGTGCTCGTCGTGCTCGGGCTCTTCGGCGTCGCCCAGCGCCGCATCCTGATCGACCGGCTCAAAGCCGGCGGCAAGCGCAGCACGTTCTGGTGGATCGTCACGGCCGAGCTGGCGTTCATGGGCATCGCGTCCGGCGTCGCGGCGGCGCTCGCGCGCACGGTGACGCCCGTCCCCGAGACCAGGGCGGCGACGCCGACGCCCGCCGAGATCCTCACGGGCGAGAAGCTGCCGCCCGAGCTCACCTTCGGCCGGCTGTTCACGAGCTGGAACTTCGACCTGCTCTGGGTGCTCGGCTGCGCGTTCGCGCTGTTCTTCTACCTGGCGGGCGTGTGGAGGCTGCGCCGGCGCGGCGACGCGTGGCCCGTGTACCGGACGATCCTGTGGACGCTGGGCCTCGTCCTGCTCTTCTACATCACCAACGGCGGCGTCAACGTCTACGAGAAGTACCTGTTCTCGGCGCACATGTCGGCGCACATGGTGCTGACGATGGCGGTGCCGCTGCTGCTCGTGCCCGGTGCGCCGGTCACGCTGGCGGCGCGCGCGATCCGCAAGCGCGACGACGGGTCGCGCGGCGGGCGGGAGTGGATCCTGCTGGCCGTGCACTCGCGGTTCGCGGCGATCATCTCGAATCCGCTCGTCGCCGCGGGACTGTTCGCCTTCTCGCTGTGGATCTTCTACTACACGCCGGTCATGCGCTGGGCCACGACCGACCATGTCGGCCACGAGTGGATGATCGCGCACTTCCTCATCACGGGGTACCTCTTCGTGCAGTCGCTGATCGGCATCGACCCGGTGAAGTACCGGCTCGCGTACCCGTTCCGGCTGCTCCTGCTGCTCGGCACGATGGCGTTCCACGCGTTCTTCGGCCTGTCGATCATGCAGATGAACGGGCTGCTGCTGGCCGACTGGTTCGGCGCGATGGGCCGCACCTGGGGCGACACGCCGCTCGCCGACCAGCAGGTGGGCGGCGGCATCGCGTGGAGCATCGGCGAGATCCCGACGGTGATCCTCGCCATCGTCGTGGCGATCCAGTGGAGCAGGAGCGACGAGCGCGAGACCAGGCGCCGCGACCGCAACGCCGACCGCACCGACGACGCGGAGCTGCGCGCCTACAACGAGCGGCTCGCCCGCCTCGCGGAGCGCGACAAGGTCAAGCCGTAACGCCTCGGGCCGGTGGTCACTGCGCGACGACGATGTCGAGCGACCCGTCGGAGCGGATCGTGACGCTGCTGAGTGCGACGGTGAACCGCTCATCGGAGCTGCGCTGCTCGACGGTGCCGTCGAACAGCGACTGCACGGTCACGGTGAGGTGCGCGACGCCGGCGGTCTGGGCCATCAGCCAGGAGGTCGGGCCGGCCTCCAGCGACACCGGAGGGTATTCGGCGATGGACCAGGACGGCGCGCCCACCACTCGGTCGTCGATCTCCACGCCGAACGGGCACCCGGCCGGCTGCAGCACCTCCTGCTCGGCGCAGTCGTCGAGGAAGCCGTCGAGCTCCTTCTGCACCGCCTCGGTGAAGGCGGGGGTCGGCTGCGTGTCGACGGTCGCCTCCACCGTCGCTCCCGGCTTGCCGACGAGGACGGCCGGTGCGGCCTTCAGGTATGTCGAGCTGTGGCCGAGCTCGTAGCGTGCGGGTGCGAACATCAGGTAGTCGGCGGCGGCGCTGAAGGCGTCGGCCGGCTGGTCGGGAGCCGCCGCGCGCGGCTGGAGGGTGTGCCGGCCGATCGTGAAGTCGTCGGCATGGGCGACGGTGATCCGCGCCACGGTCAGCGGCGTGGTGGCGAAGCGCCAGGTGGGGAGCACGCCCAGCACCGAGCCTGCGGTCTCGACGGTGAAGACGCCCGTGACCGGGCGGTCGTCGGCCCGGGCGTTGACGCGGACCCGGTGGGTTCCGTCGTCGAGCGCCTGGTCGGAGATGGCCTCGATGTCGGTCAGCCTCGGGAGGACGTCGGAACGCAGCAGCTCGCGGGATGCCCCGGTCGGCAGTCCGGCGCGGTTCAGCGCCTCGGTCGAGGGCGCGGCGCCCGGCATGGCCAGGGCTCCGGCGACGTCGTGCGCGGCCAGCGTCTGCATGTACGCGGTGACGAACCCCCCGGCGCTGTAGTACGTGCGCTGCACGGCGCCGAGAGCGGCGACGAAGGCGAGGATCAGGAGCACGCCCGCCCCGGACCACAGGAGCAGGTCGCGCGTGCGGCGGCTGACCCCCTCCGGCCGGCCGCTCCCCTCCCCTGCTCCGGACATGCCGCCAGTTTAGAGGGCTGTGGAGAACAGCCGGCGCCGAGGGCCGGGCGTTAGAGTAGTGCGGCAGGTCGCACGGAGGGGAAGGGACTCGGATGGGCCGACTCTCGCTCTCTGCGGAGCAGCAGGCGGTGTTCGAGCTGATCGAGCACACGCGCGATCACGTCTTCGTCACGGGCCGCGCCGGCACCGGCAAGTCGACCCTCCTGAACCACCTGTCGTGGAACACCGAGAAGTCGCTGGTGATCTCGGCGCCCACCGGGGTCGCGGCGCTCAACGTGGGCGGGCAGACCATCCACTCGCTGTTCCGGCTGCCGATCGGCGTGATCGCCGACCACGACATCGATCAGTCGGCCGAGTTGAAGAAGCTGCTCAACAGCATCGACACGCTCGTCATCGACGAGGTCTCGATGGTCAACGCCGACCTGATGGACGCGGTCGATCGCAGCCTCCGCCAGGCCAGGCAGAAGGCGAAGGAGCCGTTCGGCGGCGTGCAGATCGTGCTGTTCGGCGACCCCTACCAGCTGGCGCCGGTGCCGGGCGACGCGGAGGAGCGCGCGTACTTCGCCGACACCTACCGCTCCATGTGGTTCTTCGACGCGAAGGTGTGGCAGGAGGCCGACCTCCGCATCGTCGAGCTGCTGCAGGTGCACCGCCAGCACGAGTCCGACTTCCGGTACATGCTCAACGCGGTGCGGCACGGGATGGTGACCAAGGAGATCGCCGACCGCCTCAACGAGGTGGGCGCGCGTCCGGCCCCCACCGACGGGACGATCACGCTCGCGACCCGCAACGACACCGTGAACCGGATCAACTCGCAGGCCCTGGCGCGCCTGCCCGGCCGGGCGCTCACGGCGAAGGCCGAGGTGAGCGGCGACTTCGGCGGCCGCAACTATCCGGCCGACGAGACGCTGGAGCTGAAGGTCGGCGCCCAGGTGATGTTCCTGCGCAACGACGTGGGGCAGGGCGACGGTCCGCGCTGGGTGAACGGCACGATCGGCACCGTGACGCGCATCGACAGCACGGTGTACGTGGAGGTCGACGGCGAGGTGCACGAGGTCGAGCCGGCCATCTGGGAGAAGTACCGCTACAACTACTCCCCTGAGACCAAGAAGCTGACGAAGGACGTGGTCGCCGAGTTCACGCAGTTCCCGCTGCGCCTCGCGTGGTCGGTCACCATCCACAAGTCGCAGGGCAAGACCTACGACGCGGCGATCGTCGACCTGGGCACGCGCGCATTCACGCCGGGTCAGACCTACGTCGCGCTCAGCCGGATCACGACGCTGGAGGGGCTGTACCTCACCCGGCCGCTGCGGCCGGGCGACATCATGGTCGACAAGGATGTGGAGCGCTTCATGCGCGACGCCCAGCCGGTGAGGGTCGCGGTCGGATGAGCCGCGGCCGGATGGATGAGGGAGGACCCGCGTGGCGGTGATGTTCGTGCTGGACTTCAGCGACGGCCAGCACATCGAGACGATGTCGGAGGGCGTCATCGGCCGCAACCCCGCCGTGCACACGCCGGGGACGGAGTTCGACGACCCGGCGCACGCCGAGCTGATCACCGTCGCCGACGACGCCAAGTCGGTGTCGCGCGCCCACCTGGCGTTCGGCCAGTACGACGGCGTGTTCTGGGTGATGGACCTGGGCTCGGCGAACGGGACCACGATCACCTACCCGGGCGACGGCACCTTCGCGTGCGACCCGAACACCCGGCACGAGGTCGACCCGGGCTCGATCGTGCGGTTCGGGAACGTCTCGTTCGCGCTGACCCGGCGGTAGGGCCCGGAACGGCCGGGAGGGTCAGGCCGCGGCCGTCGCGGCCTTGGCGGCGGCCAGGTCGTTGAAGAGGTCGGTGTTGAAGCGGAAGGCGAGGCCGACCTCGGCGATCACGCGGTCGCGCTCCTCCTCGGTCCAGTCGACGGCGTCGAGCTGGGCGCGGTAGACGTCCTTGAAGACCTTCGGCTTGGCGATCTCGTCGAACAGGTAGAAGCCGACGCCGTTGGTGTCGAAGCCGTACTGCCGCTGGAGGAGCGTGCGGATGATCTGGCCGCCCGACAGGTCGCCGAGGTAGCGGGTGTAGTGATGGGCGACGAAGCCGCCCGGCCAGGTCGCGCCGACCTCGCGGATGCGGGCGGTGTAGCGGAAGGTGCTCGGCAGGGGCGCGATGCGGTCGCGCCAGTCCGCGCCGAGGAGGAACTCGAGGTCGGTCTCGATCGCCGGGAGGCGGGTCAGCTTCGGCGTGATGAAGAGCGCCGCGACCGGGTCGTCCGCGAGGCCGGCGGCGGCCTCCTCGAGCGCCTGGTAGATGAAGTAGTGCTGACCGAGCAGCTGGATGTAGTCCTCACGGCTGCCCCGGCCGCTCATGAGGTCCTGCATGAAGACCGCGCCCTCGCTCTCCTCGTGGACGGAGCGGGTGCGCTCGCGGAGCGCCTGCGAGAAGGGGATCGGCTCGGTCATCGGGTCTCCCGGGTCAGGCTGGGTAGGTAAGGCTTGCCTAACCAGACTGGCTTACGGGGTCGTCCGCGTCAAGCTCCGCGGAGGTGTGCGCACGGGCCTCAGTGGTGGTGCCCGACCTCCACGGCCGCGACTCCGGCGTCGGTGAGGCCCAGCGCGGGGATGGTGACCGCGCAGACGGCGGCGGCGCTCAACGCCAGGGCCACCACGAACCGCAGGGCTCCGGTGTCCTGGCGGGAGGTCCTCCCCCGCCGCAGCACGACGGCGGCCACGACGGCGACGGCCAGGTCGAGCATCGAAGCGACCGCCATCGGCAGCAGCGGGAAGGCGGGGACGGTGCCGGAGGACGCGACGGCTCCGGCGACCGCGATCGCCGCCCACAGGCCGAGGGGCGACAGCGCGAGCACCGGGATCAGCCGGAACAGCGGCGGGCGGTCGCGGGCGAGGGTGGCGGCGGCCCAGCCGAGCTCGGCCGCCGCGATGGCCAGGAGCACCGCGAGCAGGAGCGGAGGTGCGCCGGGGGCGAGCGCTGCATGCAGCAGCCCCGCCCCCAGCGCGGCCACGGCGAGGAACGCCCTGGTCGCCGGGGCGACCGGGGCGGTTCCACTCATCCTGCTCATGGGGTGCGCCGTGACCGGTCGGTCAGACGGTCCGAGCGGAGCGCACGGTCCGCTCGGCGCCCAGGCCGACGCCGAGGAGCACGATGGCGCTGACCAGGTGCAGGAAGTGGTCGGGCGTGTTCAGCGCGAGGATGTTCGCGCCGGTCCCGACGAGGAAGAAGCCCACGATGCCCAGCAGCAGGTAGACAGCTCCGACCGTGATGTTGACGGCCTTCGCGGCCGCCACGCGGGTGAGGCCGGCGATCAGCAGGGCCGCGCCGATGAGCAGGTGCGCGATGTTGTGCAGCGGGTTGACCTCGAAGATGCCGAGGAGCAGCCCGCCCTTGGTGGCGACGAAGCCGACACCGCCGGTGACGGCGAAGCCCAGCAGCCCCACGAGCAGGTACACGGCGCCGAAGATCGTGGCGACGAGGCGGTTCGGTGATGTGCGCATTGTTCGTTCTCCTCCTTGCGGCGCACCCGTGTGCACCTCGTGGTTGATTCGGAGACTCGTCGTTTTTGGATTGCCGGCACAGCCCCTTGCGTTATGGGGGTTTTTCTGCGGAGGTTACAATCCTGGGACGACGACACCACGACAGGGGGCCGCAATGCGAGGTCGGAGCCGGACGCGCAGAGCCCTGCTCGCCGTGGTCGCAGGGGCCGTCGCGCTGACGCTCGCGGCCTGCACCTCCTCGTCGGCCGGCCCCGGCCTCCCCTCGCAGCACGAGGCCGCGCTGCCGCGCGACGTGTCGGACAAGATGTCGTCCGCCCTCACCGAGGCGATCAGGCTCGCCGACGCCTCCGCCGGTTTCGCGGGCGTGTGGGCGCCGTGGGCGGGCACGTGGACCGCCGCCCAGGGCACGACCACGCGCGGAGGATCCAAGCCCGTCACCGAGGCCATGTCCTTCCGCATCGGGCAGAACACCATCCCGATGACGTGCACGGTCCTCCTGCGGCTCGTCGACGACGGCACGGTGGGGCTGGACGACCAGCTCACGAAGTGGCTGCCCGGCATGGTGGGCGTCGAGGGCGTGACGCTGCGCGAGCTGTGCGCGAACACCTCCGGCATCGGCGACTACCAGGGCCAGCTGGGCACGGAGTTCCTCACCAACCCGACCCGCCAGTGGCCGCCGCTCGAGCTGGCGAGCGACGGCGTCGCCGCGCCGCGGTACGGCAAGCCAGGCCAGGCGTACGGCTCCTCGCAGACCAACGCGATCCTGCTCGGGATGGCGCTGCAGAACGCGACCGGCACGGCCGCGCCCGACCTGTACGACGACGAGCTCTTCGGTCCGCTCGGCATGAAGTCCACCGTCCTGCCGGCGGCCACGACGCTGACGGTGCCGGGCGCGCACGCGGACGGGTACGTCTCCGGCCCTGGCCCGAACGGCGCCCCGGCGTGCACCCCCGTGCGCGATGTCTCGCGGCTTTCGCCGTCGATGGGCTGGACCGCCGCCGGCGTGGTGTCGAACCTCGCCGACCTGAAGACGTTCACGCAGGCGCTGGCGGCCGGCTCGCTCGTGAGCGAGAAGTCCGCGACCGCACAGCGCGACGGCGTGACGAACGGCGCCTCATGGCAGCGCTACGGCCTCGGCGTGCAGCAGCTCGGCCCGCTGTACGGCAGCAGCGGCGCGATCCCCGGGTACACCTCTGCGATGTTCGCCGACCCGTCCTCGGGGCTGACCGTGGTCGTCGCGATCAACAACTCCACGCCGCAAGCGAAGTTCGCACGGGCGCTGGCGCAACGGCTGGCCTCGATCGCCTCGAAGGTGCCGCCCGAGACCAAGGGCGCGAAGGTCGTCGAGTCCCTGCCCTGGTCGGAGCAGCAGATGGCCGAGGCGATGAAGAAGGCGGCGCCGTGCCCCGCCAAGGAGCAGCCCGCCAAGAAGTGACGGCGGGCTCAGGCCGCGGGCGGGCTCAGGCCACGGGAAGGCTCAGGCCGCGCCGGCCAGCGCCGCCAGCTCCGCGCGCACCGGGAGGCCCTCGTCGTCGAGCACGAGCTGCAGGGCCGCGCCCGTCGCCCGGTTCACGATGACCGGTGCCAGGAGGTTGACGGTGCTCCCCGCGGCGGCGGGGGTCACGACCACCAGGAGCAGCGCCTCCTCGGGGGTGCGGATGCTCAGCTCGGCCGCGCGGTCGTCCGGCAGCTCGGGCGAGTAGCCGGGGAGGTGGCGCTCGGCGTCGAGGGTGAAGAGCCGGATCTCCGGCCGCTCGGCGGCCGTCAGCGTGTACAGCCCGGCCGCGCCGGCGACGGCGTCGAGGGCGAAGTCGGTGAGCGGCTCCAGCCCGGGCGGCGGAGCGACGAAGCGGATCGCGGTCATCGGAGGAAGTCCATCAGGGTCGGCTGGAGCACGCGGGCGGTGACGGCGATCGCCGTCTGGTAGTTCACGTCCTGGGTCTTGAGGTCGAGGAGCACCTTCGCGAGGTCGACGTCCTCGATGCCGGCGCGCTGGGCCTCCAGGGCGTTGGCGCCGACGGCGAGGGCGTCCTTCGCCTTGTCGATGCGGGTCTGCCGACCGCCGATCTCCGCGTGCTCTCCCACGACCGCCTTCATCCTGTCGTCGATCTGGCCCAGACGCGGCCGGACGTTGACCCCGTTCTGCAGGTCGCTCACGGTGGCGTCGATGAGCGCGAACACCGAGTCGGTGCCGGTCCCGAAGACCGCGGCGCCGTCGGCGTCCACCCGCACCGTCGCGTCCTGGCCGATCCTGCGCTCCACTGTACTTCCCGGCGCTCCCGTGTACGTGTAGTCGGGCTGGAAGGCGACGCCGGCGTCCGAGTTGCCGGCGAAGACCGTGCGGCCGAGGTACGTGGTGTTCGCGAGCGAAAGGAGGCTCTTCTTCAGCCCGTCGAGCTCGGTCGCGATCGACTCCTTCGCCTCGGGCGAGAGGGCGCCGTCGTTCGCGCCCTGCACGGTGAGGTCGCGCACCCGGCGCAGCAGCGTCTCCACCGAGGAGAGTGCGGAGTCCGCGGTGGTGAGCCAGGCGTCGCCGTTGTCCACGTTGCGCTGGTACTGCGCGGTCGCGGCAGCGTCGGAGCGGACCGTGAGCGCGCTCGCCGTGGCCGTCGGGTCGTCCGACGGGCGGTTGAGCAGCTTGCGGCTGGTCGCCTGGTCGTACAGCTGCGCCTGGCGCTGCAGGCTCAGCTGGAGGTTGCGCTGTGCGGTCGCGGTCTGCGTGGCGTTGGTGACACGGGTGAACACGGTTACCTCCCGGCTCCGGTGCGGTTGATGAGCACGTCGAGCGCCTCGTCGATCGCGGACATGACGCGCGAGGCCGCCTGGTAGGCGTGCTGGAACGCGAGCATGTTCATGTTCTCCTCGTCGAGGTCGACGGAGGAGTTGGCGAGCTGCGCGTTGGTGGCCGAGCTCGCCGCGAGGGCGGTCAGGTCGGCCTGCTGCTGCTCGGTCTTGCCCGCCACCCCGATCCGGACGACGAACGCGGTCCACTGCTTGTCGACGGCGTTCGTGCCGGTGCCGAGGTCGGCGATGGCGCCGGCGATGCTGCCGTCCGCTCCCCCGGCTCCCGGCGTCGACGTGGCGATCTGGGCCACCGAGGTCGGGACGACCGAGAGGCCGAGCGCCGCGGGCTTGGTGGGGTCGATGGCGAAGAAGTCCAGTCCGGTGGCGCCCGTGGGGGTCGCGCCGGTGCTGTGGACGGCGTTCACGCGCTGCGCGAGCGTGGCGGCGAACGCGTTGTAGCCGACCGCGGCCTCCGCCAGCACCCCACCGGTGCCGGAGGCGTCGGCCGGGGCGAGCGTGGAGATCGCGCCAGAGATGGAGCCGCCCTCCAGCGCGATCGCGGTGCCGGGACGGTGCGCCCACTCCAGCCGCACGGGGTCGCCGCCGGCGCCGCCCATCGTCTGGGAGCCGACCAGGGTGACCGCGTTGGCCGTGGTGCCCGACACGAGCGCGTTGCCGCCGACCAGCACGTCGACCGTGCCGTCGTCGTTGGGGCGCACGACGCCTCCCGCGAGCTTCGCGATCTGGGTCGTGAGCAGGTCGCGGCGGTCCATGAGCTCGTTGGCGGAGGTGCCGGAGGCGAGCGCCGAGCGGATGCGGCCGTTGAGCTCCGCCACCTCGGTCGCGGCGGTGTTGAGGTCGCTCACCATCCCGCCGGCCTCGGTGCGCAGCGAGCTCCACTGGCTCTCGACGGCCCGGTAGCCCTCGGCCAGCTGGGTGACGAGGGTGCCGGCCTGCCCGAGCAGGACGCCGGCCGGGGCCTGCTCCCCCGCCTGGTTCGAGACGTCGCTCCAGGCGGCCCAGAACTTCTGCAGCGAGGTGGAGATGCCGTTGGCGCCCGGCTCGTGGAGCGAGTCCTCCAGGGTGGAGATGGCGTCGGCCCTGGTGCTGGAGTACCCGGCCAGCGCGGTCGTGCTGCGCACCCGTGCGTCCAGGGCGGCGTCGTCGAGGCGCTGGATGCCGTCGATGCTCACGCCCTGGCCGGGGCGCACTCCCCCGCTGAAGAGCCCGGCGCTGTTGAGCGGGGCGACGCCCGAGGTCGTCACGCGCTGCCGGGTGTACCCGGCGGTGTTCGCGTTGACGAGGTTCTGCCCGACGACGTCGAGGCCCGCCTTGGCGGCGACCAGGCCGGTGTACGCGGTGTTCAGGCCGCTGAAGGTGCTCATCCCTGCTCCTGCTATGCCTCGGTGTCGAACAGTCGGGCGCCCGAGTCGCCGGAGCGGCTCTCGCCGCCCGCGCCGTAGACGCCCGCGTCGGACGGGCCGCCTGCCAGGCCGCTCAGCGTCTCCTGGGTCGACCGGGCCGCCTCGCGGAGCAGACGCTCGTTGGTGTCGCGCACCTCGGCGATTTGGCCCGTCAGCTCGGTCATCGCCGCCAGGTGCGAGCCGAAGATGTCCGACCAGATGCCGTCGGGTGCGGCGGCGGCGAGCTCGCGGAGGGAGGCGTCGGGGTCGAGCCCCCACTGCTCGGCCAGGGCCGCGGCCTCGACGGTGCGGGCGAGGCCCGCCTCGCGCATGCGCTCCATGACCTGCTCGACCTCGCGCGTCGCGTGCGAGATCCACCGCGACTTGCCTGCGATGAGCAGCAGCTGCTCCTCCTCCAGCTTGAACAGCAGGAGTTCGAGGAGCTCGCGCTCCTTCCAGAGCTGCGCGGAGAGCTCGCTCGCGGCCATGTCGCTACCAACTTCCTCGTGAGTCGATGTGCGCACCTGGTCCCCTCGGGTCGGGGGCGGGAGTCCACCCGCCGATCACTGGGAACCATCGGCACGGCTGGCCTCCACGTTAGGCTCGGCCGGCTGTGGATGTCCTCAGGAGGAACGCCGCGACGGGCGGTTCGTAGCACACGCTCAGTTTGAATATCAGGATTCATGGATGCCCGTTAACTGGGGGTAGGCCCTGCCCCGTAGTGGGGGCAGAACGGGCGCGACGCCCCCGTCGGACCGTTGTTACCGTGAACACGGATAGACCTCCTAGCATCCCGTTCGGCACCCGAAGTAAGCCCGAGCGTCCAGCACCGCCGAGCGCGGCGGCCTCCCGACCCCACCGGGATCCGGCCGCGCCCGTCCGATGAATAGAGGGTCGAACGCGTGAACCGGAACGATCGAAACACGCTCGTCGTCGAGAACCTGCCACTGGTCGGGTACCTCGTCTCCGACCTGTGCGCCCGCGCGACGCACCTGTCGCGCGACGACCTGGCCTCGGCCGGCGCCGTCGCCCTGGTCATGGCCGCCGATGCCTACGACGCGTCCACCGGGGTCCCCTTCGGCGCCTACGCCCGCACCAGGATCGTCGGCGCGCTCGCCGACGAGCTGCGCGCAGGCGACTGGGCCACCCGCTCCGCCCGCAAGCGGATCAAGGCCACCCTCGCCGTGCAGGAGAGCCTGACGGCGGCGCTCGGCCGCACCCCCACGGTCGACGAGATCGCGACCGCGCTCGGCGTCGACCGCGAGACCGCCGCCGCCGGCCTGGCCGACGCCTCCCGCTCGGTCACCGCCCTCGACGAGACCATCGAGCCGCTGCTGGTCTCGGAGACGCCCGGACCGGAGGAGGCGGTGCTGACGAGCGAGCGCACCGCGTACGTGCGCGCCGTGGTCGCCGCCCTGCCCGACCGGATGCGGTCCATCGTCGAGGCCATCTACTTCGACGACCGCACGGTCACCGAGATCGCCGAGGAGCTCGGCATCACCCACTCCGCCGTGTCGCAGCAGCGCTCCGAGGCCATCCGCCTCATGCGCGAGGGCATGGCCACCCACTACGCCGACGAGGGCGACCCCGAGATCATCGAGGCCAAGACGTCGCAGGCCCGCCGCAGCGCCTATCTGGCCCGGCTGGCGCAGCACGCGGTCTCGCACCTCGGGGCGCCGCTCTCGCCCTCCTCGCCCACCTCGGCGCGAGCATCCTGATCGTCCCCTAACGGGTCGCCGCCGGCGGCCGATAGGGGCACTTGCGGACCACGGACGGGCCGCGAACCACCCACCCAGTCATGGAGGAAACATCATGGGTATGCAGATCAACACCAACATCGCGGCCAACAACGCCTACCGCAACCTGAACAACACGCAGAGCGACCTCTCGAAGTCGCTCGAGAAGCTGTCCAGCGGCCTCCGCATCAACCGTGCGGCGGACGACGCGGCGGGTCTGGCCATCTCGGAGGGCCTGAAGTCGCAGGTCGGCGGTCTCACCGTCGCCGCCCGCAACGCTCAGGACGGCATCAGCGTCGTGCAGACCGCTGAAGGTTCGCTCACCGAGGTCCACTCCATCCTGCAGCGCATGCGCGACCTGGCGGTCCAGGGTGGTAACGACTCCAACTCGACCGACTCGCGTGACGCGATCCAGAACGAGGCCGACGAGCTCAGCAAGGAGCTCTACCGCGTCACCAACGGCACCAACTTCAACGGCATCGACCTGCTCAAGGGCGGGACGCTGACGTTCCAGGTCGGCGCCGGCGACACCGACAACGACTCGATCACGGTGAACCTCGCCAACGTGGGCACCGCGGTCGGCGGCCTCGCGTCCGCCGACGGCACCGCCGCCGGCACGGTCTTCGACGTGACCGACAACACCGCGGCCAAGGCCACCATCACGGCCCTCGACACCGCCATCACGTCGATCTCGACCGCTCGTGCCGAGCTCGGTGCCTCGCAGAACCGCCTGGAGTCGGCGTCGCGCAGCCTCGCCGTCTCGAAGGAGAACCTGTCGGCCGCGTCGAGCCGCATCACCGACACCGACATGGCCGAGGAGATGGTGAAGTACACCCGCTCCAACATCCTGTCGCAGGCCGGTACCGCCATGCTCGCCCAGGCCAACCAGGGCAACCAGGGCGTGCTGCAGCTCCTCCGCTAGCAGCGACGACGGCCGGGGCGCGCTCCACCAGGGCGCACCCGGGCCGTCAGCACCACCACCGCACCACCCGTACAGCGCACCACCATCCCGGAGCAGGAGGAGGACCACCGCATGGGCTTGGCGATCGACGGCCTCATCAGCGGTCTCCAGACGACCGACCTCATCAACTCGCTCATGGCCGCTGAGGCCGTGCCGCAGACGCTGCTGAAGAACAAGGTCACCGACTCCCAGAGCTTCATCACGGCCCTCCAGGCGCTCAACACCAAGATCGCCGCGCTCGCCACCTCGGCCGCCGCGCTCGCGAAGCCGGAGGGCACCGACCTCCACACCGCGACCTCCAGCTCCACCAGCGTCACAGCGACGGCCGGGCCCGGTGCGGTCGACGGCGCCATCGACTTCACCGTCGACAAGCTGGCCCAGTCGCAGGTCATCGTCACCGGTCCCCTCACCGAGTGGCCGGACCAGCCGCCGACCCTCACGTTCGTCGCCGCCGACGGCACCGTGAAGCAGGTCACGGCCACCAGCTCCTCGCTCGCCGACGTCGCCGCGGCGATCAACAAGGCCGGCGTGGGCGTCAGCGCGACCCGCGTCGCGGCCGGACTCGACCCCGCCACCGGACAGCCCGTGTACCGCCTGCAGCTCAGCTCGGCGAAGACGGGCTCGGAGGGCGCCTTCACGGTCTACCGCGGCAGCTCGGCCGACGTCACGGCGGGCACCGCGACCAACCTCCTCGCCGACCCGGGCTCGGTCCAGGTGCGGCAGGCGCAGGACGCCGAGGTCACCCTGTGGGCCGGCACCGCCGCCGCGCAGAAGGTCACCAGCTCGACCAACTCGTTCGCCGACGTGCTGCCCGGCGTCAGCCTGACGGTCAGCGCACTGACGACCGAACCGGTCACCCTGACCGTCGGCCGCAACGACACGGCGATCTCGGACGCCGCCAAGTCGCTCATCACGGGCGTCAACGACATCCTGACGATGATCGCGCAGAAGCAGGCGGTCTCGACCACGACGAACTCGACCGGTGGCACCGTCGTCACGGGCGGCGTCTTCACCGGCGAGGCGAGCACGCGGGATGCGAACCAGCGGCTCGTCAGCGCGGTGATCGACCCGATCGACGGGATCTCCCCCTCCACCTACGGCATCAGCATCACCAGCGACGGCGCCGTCACCTTCGACAAGGACAAGTTCGCCGCGGCGATGGCGGCCGACCCCGAGAAGGTGCAGGCGGCGGTCGCGACGGTGGCCCAGCGGGTGGCGGACGCGGCGAAGACCGCGAGCGACCCCTACGACGGCACTCTGACGATGAAGATCAAGGGCGAGCAGTCGACCGTCAAGAGCCTCAACGACCAGATCACCGACTGGGACGGCCGCCTCGCCGACCGGCGCGCCGCCCTGGAGCGGACGTACGCCAACCTCGAGGTGCAGCTCTCGCAGCTGCAGTCCCAGTCGTCCTGGCTCTCCGGCCAGCTCTCCAGCCTCCCGACAGCGAGCGCATCATGACCCTCCTGAACTCCGCGGCCGCCCGCTCGGCCTACAACCGCGACAGCGTGCTCTCGGCGAGCCCCGCCCGCCTGCTGACGATGCTGTACGACCGGCTCGTGCTCGACCTCACCAGGGCGGAGGCGGCCCTGACCGCAGGCGACCAGCCGACCGCCTGGGAGAACCTCAGCCACGCGGACCGCATCGTCGCGGAGCTGGCGTCGACCCTGCGCGTCGACCTCTGGGACGGCGCGGCCGGGCTGCTGGACCTGTACCGCTACGTCGCCGACTTGATCGCCTCGGCCAGCCTGGACCGGGATGCGGCGAAGGCCCGCGAGGCGCTGACGCTCGTCGAGCCGCTGCGCGACGCCTGGCACGAGGCCGCTGCCCAGGTGCCCGCCGCCGGCGCGGTGCGGTCCGGCGGTGCGCGTGCGTACGCAGCGGGTGCCGGCGACCTCGGAGGCGACCTCGGAGGCGACCTCGGTGTCGCCTGACGCGGCCGTCGACCCGGCCGTCGCCGCCTGGACGGAGGCGCTGGAGCGTCTCGAGTCCGCCCTGCGGGAGGCGCTCGCCGGACCGGACACCGAGCTGATGCCGTGGACTCCCCCGGCCGGAATCGGCCCGCTGCCCGAGGAGCTGCGCGAGCGCGCGGTCCGGGTCCTGGAGGCGCAGCGGCACACCCTCCGGCACCTGGAGGACGTGCGGCAGACCACCGCGCGGCACCTCTCCGCGGTGCGATCCGTCCCCCGCGACGGGTCAGGACGGGCCCCGGTGTACTTCGATCTCGTCGGCTGACCGACGCCCGCCTGCGCGAATCGGATGATCGCGTTCGGCGTTCGCGCGCCGTTCAACGCCCGTTCAATGCGCGGGGGTCGACCGACGGGTCTGCGCGCCTCGGCCCTCCACCGGTTCTCCACCTGTGGATAACTCTGGGGACAACCCGTGGATGGATGGCTCACGGGTGTGGAGGACACGCGCGAGATGTGTGGACACTCAGGTTGCCCTCAGCAATGAATCGCCGTCTGATCAGCACATTCGCGCCAAAACTGAGCGCTTCGAACGGGTCTTCGAAATCACACGCATGTAATTCACACGCACTCTCGACCTGTGGATGAAGCTGTGGGGGAGTGCTGCCGGACGATGAGTAATCCACAGGAAATGCGCGTCCCCCGAACATGGGGCGGAAAGCGCGGCTAACGGCTGCGGGAGAGCGGCCGATAGAGCGGTTCGAGCACGGATCGCTCGCCGACCAGGCCACGGATGGGCCGCCCCACGACCACCGATGGAGTGCAGCAGTGCTCGAATCCGTGACCGGCGCCGCCCTGTCGAGCGCCCTCGACGGCCTCGCCGCGCGACAGCGCGCGATCGCCAACAACATCGCGAACGTCAACACCCCGGGCTACACGGCCGAGCGGGTGTCCTTCGAGGACGCGCTCGCCGCGTCCGTCGCCCGCGGCGACGGCCGCACCACCGCCACGACCGAGCGGTCGCTGGAGCCGACGCGCCTCGACGGCAACAACGTGAACCTCGACACCGAGACCCTGTCGAACATCGACACCGTGCTGCGCTTCCAGTTCGCCTCGCAGGCGGCAGGCGGCCAGTTCTCGGCGATCCGCGCCGCCCTGAAGACGAGCTAGCAGGAGACGACCATGACGTTCGACGCGATCGGGATCGCGGGCACGGGGCTCACCCTGCACCGCAAGTGGCTGGACGCCGTCTCGGACAACCTCGCCAACATCAACACCGCGAAGCCGACCGACGGCGCGGCGTTCCAAGCCCGGTACATCGTCGCCCAGGAGGGCGCCGGCGTCTCGGGCGCCTATGTCGCGGGCGCCGAGTACGGCAGCGCCGAGGGCCGGATGGTCTACGAGCCGGACAACCCGCTCGCCGACGAGCAGGGCTACGTGCGCTACCCCGACATCGACATGGCGGAGCAGATGGGCGCGCTGATCATGGCGCAGCGCGGCTACCAGGCCAACGCGTCCGTGGTCGACCGCGCCAAGGAGACCTACCAGGCGGCCCTCGAGATCGGGAGGAACTGATGCCCATTCCGGCGATCGGCGGCGTCGGCGGCATCGACGCGACCACCTCGGCGGTCTCCGCGGCGTCCGGGGCGTCCGGCACCGGGGGAGCGGCGTTCGGCGACGCGCTCACGGGTGCAATCGACAACCTCCAGCAGCTGCAGGGGGAGAAGGACACCCTGGCGATCCAGGCCGTGACGGGGGACCTGGATGACATCCACCAGGCGACCCTCGCCTCCACCCGGGCCCAGGTCACCCTCGAGCTCGTCGCCGGCGTGCGCAACAAGGCCGTCGACGCGTTCAACGAGATCATGCGGATGCAGGCCTGATGCCCCAGCAGGTGACGAGCTTCTTCCGCCGGCTCGGCGACACGATCCGCGGGTTCTCGATCGCGCAGCGCGTGATCGCGATCATCGGCGTGGCCGTCGTGGCGCTCGGCGTGACGGGCCTGGCCATGTGGGCCTCCCAGCCGTCGTACACGCCGCTGTTCTCGGGCCTCCAGGCCTCCGACGCCTCGGCGATCGTGGACCAGCTGCGCACCGACGGCGTGCCGTACCAGCTGACCGACGGCGGCTCCACCATCCTCGTGCCGCAGCAGAAGGTGTACGACGAGCGGCTGAAGGCGGCCTCGGCCGGCCTGCCGACGTCGACCAGCGACGGGTACTCGCTGCTCGACAAGATGGGCGTCACCTCGTCGGAGTTCCAGCAGTCCGTCACGTACAAGCGGGCGATGGAGGGCGAGCTCGCCAGCACGATCGGCGCGATGAAGGGCGTCAAGACCGCGTCGGTCCGGCTCGCCATCCCCGAGGAGACCGTCTTCTCGGAGGAGAAGAAGGACCCGACCGCCTCCGTCTTCGTCGAGACGCAGAACGGCGTCTCCCTCAGCAGCGACCAGGTGCAGGCGATCGTCCACCTCACCAGCGCGGCCGTCACGGACATGAAGCCGACGGACGTCGCCGTGGTCGACGCCGACGGGACGGTGCTCAGCGCGGTCGGCTCCGGCGCGACCGGGGGAGCGGACAAGCAGGCATCCGACTACGAGAGCCGGGTGAAGAACGCGGTCCAGCAGATGCTGGACAAGGTCGTCGGCCCCGGCAACGCGACGGTCGCCGTCGCCGCCGACGTCAGCTCCGAGTCGGCGCAGCGGACCGAGGAGTCGTTCACGACGCCCGAGAACGCCCCCTCGCTCAGCGAGTCGTCGCAGACCGAGACCTACACCGGCACCGGCGGCCAGGGCGCGACCGGTGTGCTCGGACCCGACAACATCGCGGTCCCCAACGGCACCAACGGCAACGGCAGCTTCAGCTCGTCGTCGACGACCAAGGACAACGCGGTCGACAAGGTGACGGAGCAGCGCACCATCCCGGCCGGGGCGATCAACCGGCAGACCGTCTCGGTGGCGCTCAACTCCGACGCCATCGGCGACGTGAGCGCGAACGAGATCCGCAACCTCGTCACCAATGCCGCCGGCATCGACACCGCGCGCGGCGACGCGGTCACCGTCGCGATGGTGCCCTTCAGCACCACGGGGGCGGACGAGGCGGCCAAGGCCCTCCAGGAGGCGCGCGACGCGGCGGCCGCGGACCAGCTGACCGGCATCATCCGCACCTCGGTGATCGCGGCGGCCGTCCTCGCGGCGGCGATCATCGCCTTCATCCTGTTCCGCAGGAGCCGTCGCCGCGCCGCCGAGCAGGCCGCGCTGGAGCAGGAGGCGGCGCAGACCCTCCAGCTCGACGCCGCCGCGTTCCCGATCGCGCTGGAGCAGCCGGCGCCGCCGACCGTGCCGATGCAGCTCGACCCGGTGCCCGATCCGACCGCCCCCGAGGTGGAGGCCGACCGTCGCCGCGCTGAGATCGAGGCGCTCGCCGAGCGCGACCCGCAGCGGACGGCCGAGTTCCTGCGCAGCCTGATGGACGACCGGGCGGGCGTATGACCGACATCCGGAACCAGAGCCAGCTGAGCGGCCCGCAGAAGGTCGCGATCGTGCTGATGAACATGGACCAGCAGCGCGCGGCCCAGGTGATGAAGCAGTTCTCGGATGAGGAGGCCGACGAGATCACGGCCGAGATCCTCCGGCTGCGCCGCGTCGATCCGACCATCGCCGAGAAGGCGCTCAACGAGTTCCACGACCTCGCCACCCGCGGGAATGTGGGCGCGCGGGGCGGTCGCGACATCGCCGTGGGGCTGCTGGAGGCGTCCTTCGGCGCCGAGCGGGCGACCGGCGTGCTCAACCGGGTCGCGTCGAGCATGGCGGGCAAGCAGTTCGAGTTCCTCGACGCGGTCGAGCCGTCGCAGGTGCAGATGCTGCTCGCGGGGGAGCTGCCGCAGACGAGCGCGCTCGTGCTGGCGCACCTGCGCGCCGACCACGCGTCGCGCATCCTCAGCGGCCTGGACGAGGAGACGCGGACCGAGGTCGCGCACGCCATCGCCACGATGGGCTCGCCGAGCCCGGATGCGGTGCGGGTCGTCGCCGACACGCTCAAGCAGCGTGCCGGCGCGGTCGTCGCGGCGCGCACGTCCACCGACTCGGTCGGCGGCGTGCAGCCCTTGGTCGACATCATCAACCGCGCCGACGCCTCCACCGAGAAGGCGCTGCTGGAGTCCCTGGAGCGCCGCGACCCGGAGCTCGCCGAGGAGGTGCGCTCGCGCATGCTGACCTTCGAGGACATCGTCCGGCTGGAGGCGCGCGACGTGCAGCAGGTCCTCCGCGGCGTCGACGCGGCCGTGCTCGCGGTGGCGATGAAGGGCGCGCCGGCCGCGGTGGAGCAGGTCATCGTCGGCAACCTGTCGGAGCGCAACCGGGAGATCCTGGCCGACGAGGTCCGCATCCTCGGCCCGGTCCGGCTGTCGCAGGTCGAGGATGCGCGCGCGGCGATCGTCCGGGCGATCCGCGATCTGGAGGCCACCGGCGCCATCACCGTCCAGCGCGGCGACGAGGACGCATATGTCGAATGAGGTCACCTTCTCTCCGCTGACCGTCCCGGTGCTCGCCGAGACGGAGCAGGAGCATGCCGCGCTCGAGGCGGCGCGGGCGCGCGGTTTCGCGGCGGGGTACGCCGAGGGCCGCCGCGTCGCCGCGGACGAGCAGGCCGAGTGGCTGGCACGCGCGGATCAGCAGCGGGCCGCCGAGGATGCGGCGGCCCGGGAGCGCGTCGCCCTGCTCGCGCGGGCGCTCCGCACGGCGGCGGCCGCGGTCGGCGAGGCGACGGTCCCGGTGCTCGAGGATGCGGAGGAGGCGCTCGTCGCCGCCTCGTTCGAGCTGGCGGAGGCCGTCGTCGGCGTGGCGCTCGGCGATCGCGTGGCGGCCGCGCGAGCCGCCGTGACGCGCGTCCTCGACGCCGCGGCGGCGGACAGCCGTGCCGGGATCGTCGCGAACGTCCGCATGCACCCGGCGGACGTCGCCGCGCTGGCGGGGGAGGACCTCGGCGTCCGCCTCGTCGCGGACCCCGCGCTGGCGCCGGGCGACGCGACCGGCGACCTGCCGGACGGCTGGCTCGACGCCCGCATCGGTACGGCGCTGGCGCGGGCGAAGGAGGCACTGTCGTGAGCGCGCCGACCGCGACCGCGACCCGCATCTCGCGCTGGCAGGCGGCGGTGCGCGCGGCCGGCGTCGAGCGGGTCGGCCGGGTGACGGCCGTCGTCGGCCTCGGCGCCGAGATCGAGGGCGTGCCGGCGGCGATCGGCGACCTGGTGGTCATCGGGGAGGGGCCGGGCGTGTACGCGGAGGTCGTGGCGACCACGGCCTCCACCGTCCGCGTCATGCCGTACGGGAGGCTGACGGGTGTCGCCGCCGGGGATGCGGTGCGCGCGGTGCGCGCGCCCCTGCTGGTCCCGACCGGTCGCGGCCTGCTCGGCCGCGTGATCGACGCCCTGGGCCGGCCGGTCGATGGCCGCGGGCCCATCGAGCCGGACGGGTTCGTGCCGCTGGACAACCGCGCGCCCGACGCGATGCGTCGTGCGCGCATCCTGCAGCCCCTCGGCCTCGGCGTGCGGGTGCTCGATACGATGACGGCCGTCGGCCGCGGTCAGCGGCTCGGGCTCTTCGCCGGGTCGGGCGTCGGCAAGTCGTCCCTGCTGTCGATGATCGCGCGCGGCACCGAGGCCGACGTCTCGGTGATCGCACTGGTGGGGGAGCGGGGCCGCGAGGTTCGGGAGTTCCTCGAGGACGATCTCGGGGCGGCGGGTCTCGCGCGCTCGATCGTGGTCGTGGCGACCTCGGACGAGCCCGCCGTGATGCGCCTGCGCGCCGCCTTCGCCGCCACGCGGATCGCGGAGTCGTTCCGCGACGAGGGCGCCGACGTCGTCCTCATGATGGACTCGCTCACCCGCGTGGCGATGGCACAGCGCGAGATCGGGCTGTCGGCGGGCGAGCCTCCCGCGACCCGGGGCTACCCGCCGTCGACGTTCTCCCTCCTGGCGCAGCTGCTCGAACGCGCCGGAACGGGCGAGCGCGGCTCCATCACCGGTCTCTACACGGTGCTGGTGGACGGCGACGACCACAACGAGCCGATCGCGGACTCGGCGCGCAGCATCCTCGACGGCCACGTCGTGCTCGATCGGAGGCTGTCGGTGATCGGCCACTTCCCATCCGTCGACGTGCTCGGCTCGGTGTCGCGGCTCGCGACGCGGGTGACGACGCCGGAGCAGAAGGCGGCGGCCACGGTGCTCCGCAGCATCCTCGCAGCCAAGGTCGGCGCGCAGGACCTGCTCGACGTCGGCGCGTACAAGCCGGGGACGAACCCGAAGGTGGATGCGGCGGTCGCGCACGAGGAGGCGATCGACACGTTCCTGCGGCAGGGCATCGGCGAGCCGGCGCCGGCCGCGGAGTCGTGGGCGCGTCTGAGCGCCCTGGTCGGGCTGCTCGGCGCAGGCCGGGCGACGGGAGGGGTCTGATGGCACGGGCGTTCGCACTCTCGGGGCTGCTGCGGCTCCGCCAGATCGAGAAGGACCACGCGGCGAGTGACCTCGCCGCCGCCAATGCGCTGCGCCGCGACGCCGTCGACCGGCAGGCGCGCGCGATCGCCGAGCTGCACGCCGTCCCGGCCGACGCCACTGACGCGAGCACGATGTTCGCGCTCGCGGCGGCCAGGGCGTCCAGCCGCAGCATGCTGTCGGACCTGAGCGTGCTGAGCGCGCAGGCCGAGGCCCAGGCGGCGGAGGCGCAGGCGGCGTTCACCGAGGCGAAGAAGCGCGCCGTTGGGCTGGAGAAGCTGGAGGCGCGCCACCGGGCCGAGGTCGCCGCGAGCGATCTGGGCGCCGAGCAGGCGGCCGTGGACGAGATCGCGACCGGCGCGTGGCTGCGCGAGCGGAGCTCGGGAGGGGCGGACGCATGACGATGACGGAGGCGATCGGGCGCATCGCGCAGATCCAGGCGACCATCGCGCAGCTCGACGGGGCGACCGGGGCGACGGCCGCGACGACGACCGCGACCGCGGCGTCCGCCGCTGCCAGGGCTGCGGGCTCCACCGCATCGGCGACGGGTTTCGCCGACGCGCTGACGCAGGCGCTCGGCGCCGCGGGCGCCACGGGCGCCGCGGGCGCCACGGGTGCCGCCGACGCGGGGGCGTCGGCCGGCGGGGTGACGGGGGAGGACGTCGTCGCCGACGCCAAGAAATACCTCGGGGTGCCGTACGTCTTCGGCGGCACGACCTCCGCGGGCATCGACTGCTCCGGCCTGGTGCAGCGGGTCTACAAGGATCTCGGGATCGACGTGCCACGGCTCGTCTCCGGCCAATCGACGGTCGGCACCGAGGTGCCGTCGCTCGCGCAGGCCCAGCCGGGCGACCTCATCGTGACCAACGGGGGCGAGCACATCGTGATCTACGCGGGCGACGGCAAGGTCATCCACGCGCCGAGCGAGGGCAGGAACGTGAGCCTGGTGGACGCGTGGATGGACGACTCCGACATCGTGACCATCCGGCGGGTGGTGCCGCAGGCGTCGGCGCCGGCCGCGGACACCGCGTCGGTGTCGGCGGCGCAGGCGGACGCGTTGCGGACGCTCTTCTCGTCGATGCTGTCGGGCGGCTCGTTCTCGGGAGCGTCGCTGTGAGCCCGGCGGCGGTCGCGGCCGGGCCCGCGGTCGTGGGAGCACTGGGCGCCGGAACGCCGGCGGCGAAGCCCGGCGCGGGCGCGACGGGCGGCGACGCGTTCGCCGCGCTGCTGGAAGGCGCTGCGACGGATGCCGCACTGACGGCCGAGGCGGGGGCGGGCGCTGTTCCGGCCGACGCCGCCACGTCGGCCGGCGGATCGGCGGACGCGGGCGAGGCCTCGTCCGCGACCGATGACGCGGCGGGGGCGACGGATGCGGACGCGGCGGCCGCGCTCGTTCTCGGGGCTGCGCCGGCGCCTGTCGTGGCGCCGGTCGCGACGGCAATGAGCGTTCCTGCTCAGCCGGTTCCGACCGATGCCGCCTCTGCTGCGGCTGACGCGGCGGGAACCGCACAGGCACATTCCCCGAGCGGCATGTCCGTTGCGCCGACCGTGGCGGCTCCGGCGGCGGCCCAGGTGGTCGGTGCGGCGACGCCGGGGCAGGAGGCCGCTATCACGTCGCCGATGAACGTCGCGGTCCCCGCGGTCGCACCGGACACCGCTGTCGCCGCCGCAGCGGCCGCCGGGGAACCGGCAGCCGCCCCGGTGCCGACGCAACCTGCGCGGGCGCCGAAGGCGGAGCCGGGCACAAGGACGACCGGCGACGCGGGCATGCGGAGCACGGCCGAGGCCGTCGCGCCCGCACCAGGCACGGCCGGCCGGCCGGCGACGGTGCCGTCGACGACCCCGATCGTCGACCGCCAGTCCTCCGATGCCGCGTATATGCCGGTGACGGCATCCGCTGGCGGCGCCGGCGCCGACTCCCGTCGCCCCGAGTCCCTCCCGTCCCCGGCGCAGCCCGCCGCGGCACCGGCGCCGGCCGCTCCCGTCGTCGCACCGCAGCCTCCCGCGGCGACCGCACCCGCTGCTCCTGCGGCACCGGCTGCCCCGACCGCGCCGCCGCACTCGGCGACCCCGACGCTCGATGCGCAACTCGCCCGCCCGGTCTTCACCCTCGCGACCGCGGGCAGGGGCGAGCACGTCATGACCGTGCACGTCACCCCCGACACCCTGGGCCCGGTGACCGTGCGCGCCCACGTCGGGACAGAGGGCGTGCGCGTCGAGCTGTTCGCGCCGACCGACGCCGGGCGGGATGCGCTGCGCGCGATCCTCCCCGACCTCCGCCGCGACTTCGGCGGCAGCGGGCTCAGCGGCTCGCTCGACCTGTCGTCGCAGAACCAGCCGGCGCCCCAGCAGGACGCGCAGGAGCGGCGCCCGTCCGCCTTCGGAACGGGCGAGCAGCAGGGCGACGGAGCCCGCGCCCGCGAGCGTCAGGCGACCGCAGCCTCCCCCATCCCCGTGCCCGGCGCCGCCGGCCACTCCATCGACCTGATCGTCTGACACCACAGAGAAGGGAGCCGCCATGGTCGACGCCGTCACCGGGACCGACACCGTCGGAGCCACCGGGATCTACACGACGCAGCCCACCCGCGTGCCCAAGCAGACCCTCGACAGCGAGGCGTTCATGCAGCTGCTCGTGACCCAGCTGCGCAACCAGGACCCGAGCTCGCCGATGGACACCAACCAGATGATCTCGCAGACCACCCAGCTGGCCGTGATGGAGAAGCTCACCAACATGGACACCACCAGCCAGGAGGCCTTCGCGCTGCAGATGCGTTCGGCCGCGGCCGCGCTCATCGGCCACACCGTCAGCTACCTCGACGCGAACGGCGACACGCAGACCGGGGTCGCCTCGTCCGTCTCGTACGCGGGCGCCGTCCCCGTCGTCACGGTCGGGGACAAGAAGATCAACCTCGACGCCATCCTCGGTGTGGTGCCGGCGGCCGAGACGCCGTCCACCCCCGCGACCACCGCCTGACCTCCCACCGACCAGAAAGGCAGCGCCATGCTCCGCTCGCTCTACTCCGGCATCTCCGGACTCCGCTCGCACCAGACCATGCTCGACGTCACGGGCAACAACATCGCCAACGTCAACACCACCGCCTTCAAGTCGTCGGCGGTCCAGTTCCAGGACACGCTCTCGCAGCTGGTGCAGGGCGCCGGCGCCGCGCAGCCCGAGACCGGCGGCACCAACCCGGCCCAGATCGGCCTCGGCGTGCTCGTGGCCGGCATCTCCACGAACTTCACGCAGGGCGCGGCGCAGGCGACCGGCCGACCGACCGACATGATGATCAACGGCGACGGCTTCTTCGTCGCCAACGTCGGCGGCGAGCTGGTCTACACCCGCGCCGGCTCCTTCGACCCGGACTCGCTGGGCCGCCTGGTCGGTCCGGGCGGCGCGATCCTGCAGGGGTGGAACGCGGTGAACGGCGTCATCCAGGAGGGCGGCGCGCTGACCGACGTCACCATCCCGCTCAAGTCCGTCGCCCCGGCATCCGCGACGACCGGCGCGAACGTGACCGGCAACCTCCCCTCCGACGCCGCCAACGGCACGCAGCTCGTACGCGACATCTCCGTCTACGACGCGGGCGGCGCCGAGCGCAAGCTCACCCTGACCTTCACCAAGACGGGTGCGGGCTGGGATGTGGCGGGCGTCGACGCGAACGGCGCGACCGCGAACAGCTCGCTCACCTTCACCAACGGCGTCCTGAACGGTCCGGGCACGCTCGCCATCGGCGGCGTGACCGTGGACATGTCGAAGGTGTCCGGCTTCTCCGGCCTCACCACGGTGGCCTTCGGCACGCAGAACGGCCGCGCGGCCGGGACGCTAGAGTCGTTCACGCTGTCGAAGGACGGCACGATCGTCGGGCTCTTCTCGAACGGCGACAAGCAGGCCGTGGCCCGCATCGCCCTGGCGACCTTCGTCAACCCGGGCGGCCTGGAGAAGGCGGGCGGCTCGACCTACCGCGCGACGGTGAACTCCGGCGTGGCCCAGATCGGCGGCCCGGGCGAGGACGGCCTCGGCAACATCCAGGGCGGCTCCCTCGAGATGTCGAACGTCGACCTCTCGCAGGAGTTCACCAACCTGATCGTGGCGCAGCGCGGCTTCCAGGCGAACGCCCGCATCATCACGACCTCGGACGAGGTGCTGCAGGAGCTGACGAACCTGAAGCGGTGATCGAGGGCTCTCAGCCGCCTCTTCACCCAGATGTGCACGACGAGGGGCTCCCGGCGGCAACGTCGGGAGCCCCTCGTGGTGCGTGTTCCGCGCTGTTGTTGATACAGCGTTTGCTTTACTATCGGAGCCATGGTGATCATCGCTCCGGCTGCCACCGTCACGCATACGGCTGCGTTGGCCCGCTTCGGCCATGCGCTGTCGGATCCGACGCGGGTCGGCATCCTGCTCGCGCTCCGCGAGGCTCCCGCCTTCCCCTCCGATCTTGCTGACGCCCTGCACGTCTCTCGGCAGGTGATGTCGAATCAGCTGGCCTGTCTGCGCGGGTGCGGGCTGGTCGAGGCGATCCCGGAGGGCCGCCGCACCTGGTATCGACTGGCTGACGGTCACATCGCCCCGGCGCTGGACGAACTGCTTCGAGTGACGTTGTTCGTCGAGCCGGGATGCTGCGCCGGCGAGGAGTGTCACTGCGCATGACCACCGCCCTCGCCGCCGACCGCGTCACCATCCTGCAACGCCGGATCCGCTGGGTCGTCGGCGCGACGATCGGCTACAACCTGATCGAGGCCGTCGTCGCGATCGCCGCGGGCAGCGTCGCCTCCTCCGCGGCGCTGATCGGCTTCGGACTGGACTCGACGATCGAAGTCCTCTCGGCCGCGGCCGTTGCCTGGCAATTCACTCGCCGCGACCCGGAACGCTGGGAGAAGCCCACCCTGCGGGTGATCGCGGTGGCGTTCTTCGCCCTCGCCGCCTACGTGACGGTGAGCGCGCTGGCGACCCTGATCGTTCACGTCGAGGTCCAGCACTCGCCGGTCGGAATCGTCCTCACCGCGCTGAGCGTGGTCGTCATGCCGTTCCTGTCGTTCGCAGAACGACGTGCCGGCCGTGAACTCGGCTCTGCGACCGCCGTCGCCGACTCCAAGCAGACGCTGATCTGCACCTACCTGTCGGCCGCCGTCCTGGTCGGACTGCTGCTGAACAGCCTGTTGGGCTGGTGGTGGGCCGACGCCCTCGCCGGTCTCATCATCGCCGTCTTCGCCGTCCGTGAGGGTGTCGAGGCCTGGAAGGGCGATGCCTGCGCGACGTCCGTCGGGATGCTGCTCGAGGACGACGACCCGCAGTGACCGGAGGGCGCGCCGCCGCTACTGCTGCGTCAGCAGGATGAGGGCGGCGGCCGCGCCCGCGAGGGCCACCACGGCCGCCGCGATCGGCCACAGGCGCGCACGCGCTGCCGTGTGCTCGGCGTCGGGCCAGCTCGAAGCGGTCGGGCTCTGATTCAGGCCGGGATGGCGCGAGTCGGGGTGCCGCGTGCGGTCGTCGTCATCCATCGGTGCCCCCTGCGTTCCGCGGTCGTGTGCGTCCTCCGGTCGGGCCGCCTCGCTACCGCTGCTCCGCCGCGCACGAGTCCATCGTCTCACCCAGGCGCCTCAGCTCGTCGAGCTGGTTCTGCAGCGTCATCCGGTCGCCGTCCACGCCGTGCGCGGCGAGGCAGGTGGAGGTGGTGCCGGTGAGCGCGGCCTGCCAGGTGCGGTCGACGCGGCTGAACTCGCGGGCGTAGCAGTCGGCGTCCGCGCCGGAGTCGGCCGCCGCGCCAGGGACGGCGTAGAAGACGATCGGCGGGGTCCCGCTGACCGGCGCCATCGGGTATCCGGCCTCCGCCATGCAGCCGGCGTAGCGACTGTAGGCGGCGAGGTACTCCTGGTGGGTCACGCGTCCGTCCGCGAGGTCGGCGTCCTGCTGCGCCGACGGGGAGGGCGTCGGCCGGTCGCGCATCCACGACGCCCACGCCAGGATGCGCGCGGTTCCCATGGCCTCCACCGTGACCGTCGCCGGTGCGGTTGCCGATGCCGACAGCTCCAGCACCCGGGGCGCATCAGCGGCGCAGTCGACCGTCGCGGAGTCGCCGGGGACCGACACCTCGACCGAGCCGTTCGCGAAGCACTCCAGGGCGACGACGATGCGGGTCGCACCCGCCGCCGGCTCGCCGAGCCGCAGTCTCGCCGTGCCCCGGGCGTCTTCGACCGCAGGGGAGCCGATCAGGCTGCCGAGGGGCTTCTCCTGCTGCGTGGCCGCGGCGCCCAAACGGTACACCCGGTTCGCCTGGTCCGCGCCCGCGATCGCCGAGGTGGTGATCGCGGCGCCGGTGAGCGCGCCCGCGAGCGCGAAAGCGCCGATCGACAGCGCCCAGCGGCGCCGGCGAGCGGGACGGCGGCGGCCCTCCTGCTCGGCCTTCGCCACGAGCAGGGCGCGCAGTTCCCGGTCCCGGTCGGTGACCATGTCAGAAGTCATGAGATGCCTCTCCGCTGAAGGTGCCGTTCGCCGGCCCGGTGTCGCGCCGCACCTGCTGCGCGAGCCGGGACTTGGCCCGCGAGAGGCGCGATTTCACGGTTCCCGGGGCGACCCCGAGCGCGGTCGCCGCCTCCGCCTCCGAGAAGCCGTGCAGCACGCAGAGGGTGATCACCTGCTGGTCGGCCGTCGAGAGCCTGAGCAGAGCCGCGGAGGCGACGCCGTCGTCGAATGACTCGGCGTGGTCCGGGTGCGGCACCGGTGCCGGAAGCCGGTGGAGGAGCAGGCGATGCCGACGGTGCGACCGCGACATGTTCCTGGCCGTGTTGGTCGCCGTGACGAGGAGCCACGGAAGGAGGGAGCCGTCGACGAAGCGCACGCTCTCGCGCTTGCGCCAGGCCTCGAGGAAGGTGATGGCGACGACATCCTCGGCATCGGAGACGAGGGGCACGAGCCGCAGGCTGTGCCGGCGGACCCGATCGCGATGACGGTCGAACACGCGCCCGAACGCCTCGCCCTCGCCGCTGACGGCCAGCGCCCAGTCGGCTTCATCATCGGAGAGTGCGTTCACGTGAGGGAATGTCCGCGCCGCCGGAATCGGTTCCCTCGCCCCGGACGATCGTGTCGCGTCACACGGTCGCTGCGGAGTACAACGCCGCCGCAGCACCGGTCGCCAAGGCCCAGTACCGGTCGCCGAAGGACCAATGCCACCACTCGGTCGGGTAGTTCACCATCCCCGCGGAGGACAGGGACCGGACCAGCACACGCCGGTTCGCTGCGGCTGCCGCCGTGAGACCGTCGGCATCGGTGTAGCACGCTCCGTGCGACTCCTCCGGGGTCGCATCGACGGGACAGCCCATGTCGAGCTCGAGCCCGTCCTCGGAGCGGAGCGTCAGATCGATCGCGGCCCCGGTCGGGTGCGGCGCGATCTCCGGGGGTGACACGAACCGCGATGTCAGCGCCCGCAACTCGGGGGCGCCGAGATCGGGATGCTCGGCGGCGAGCCGGCTCCTGTAGGTGCGGTAGTAGAGCAGTTGCAGGGACGGCGGACGGTACGCCTCGACGCCGAACAGGGCGAGTCCGGCCGGGAGAGCGGAGGCGGCGTCCGCCAGCCGCTGCGCAACCCCCTCCCGAACGAGCGCGATCGTCGGGTTGGTGGCGCGCTTCCGGTCCGAGAACCGCACGATCCCGGACGCTTCGAGGTCGACCAACGGCTCCGCGGAGTCGAGGGCGGGCAACGAGGCCACGCGCGCATCGCTCATCAACACCGGTTCGAGCACCCGACGAGCATAGCGAGGGCGGGAGGGACGGCCGGCGCCCCGCTCAGCCCGCCGGCGTCAGCTCGGCGACCAATGCCTCCACCCGGCGGCGGATCTCGTCGCGGATGGGGCGGACCTGCTCCAGGGGGAGGCCGGCCGGGTCGGTGAGGTCCCAGTCCTCGTAGCGCTTGCCGGGGAAGACGGGGCACGTATCGCCGCAGCCCATCGTGATGACGACGTCGGACTCCTGCACGGCCTCCGTCGTCAGGATGGCGGGCGTGTTGGCGGCGATGTCGATGCCCTCCTCGGCCATCGCCTGCACCGCGACCGGGTTGAGCCGGTCGGCGGGCTCGGAGCCGGCCGAGAGCACGGCGACCCGGTCGCCGGCGAGCTCGCGCAGGAAGCCGGCCGCCATCTGCGAGCGGCCAGCGTTGTGCACGCAGACGAACAGGACGGCGGGGCGGGAGGTGGTGTCTGTCATCGTTCTCTCTTCGGG